>JAUCGK010000334.1 GCA_030378085.1 Candidatus Parabeggiatoa sp. HSG14 | reverse complement strand
GTAACTGAATTATGCGAAAATTTTCATCTTATGGTCCAATTGAGCAGGAATTACATTACTATGTCCCTCGTCAAGGATTGATAGATAACGCTGTTCAACAATTAAAAGGCGATAATCCTGACAAAGGCGGGCATTACATTACCGTATGGGCACCTCGCCAAACCGGTAAAACATGGATTATGCAAGAAGTGTTCTCAACACTTAAGCAGAACCCACAGTTTGATGTGATAATTCTCAGTTTGCAATATATTTATAATGTGACCGATGTCAATCAGGTGGTTCAACTCATTGCTAGAGAATTGATGGAAAGTTTGAATTTAAAGGACTTAACAGTAAACACATTAGGAGATTTTCACCTTTTGTTTAAACGAGAAAACCTTAGTAAACCCTTGATTTTGATTTTGGATGAGTTTGATTCGCTTGAACCAGCAGCTATTGCTGGATTAGTTGGCGTTTTTCGACATATTTACAACAGTCGTCGAAACCAAACTGACAAACCCACTGCCGAAAAAAATTACTTGTTGCATAGCTTAGCTTTAATCGGGGTACGTGCTGTTTTAGGCGTGGAAAATGTCAAGGGTTCACCCTTCAATGTTCAGCGTGGTGTCCATATTCCTAATCTAACCCATGATGAGGTGGCTTACCTATTTAACTGGTATCAACAAGAAAGTGGGCAATCAATTCAAGCAGAAGTGGTGGAACGTGTTTGGTATGAATTTCAGGGGCAACCAGGATTGACTTGCTGGTTCGGAGAATTGTTGACAGAAACCTACAATCAAACCGTTACCCAACCGATAACAATGGAACATTTTGAAGATGTTTATGTGGCAGCACTTGACTTGTTGCCTAATAACAACATTTTGAACATTGTTAGCAAGGCAAAACAAGAACTCTATAAACCGTTTGTTTTGGAACGGTTCCAAACTGGAACGAAACTCAAATTTACTTATGATGATCCCATTATCAATTTTTTGTATATGAATGGAGTCATAGATATTGAACAAGTGAGCTTGAGAGAAAATTATATCAAATTTCCTTCTCCCTACGTGCAAAAGCGATTGTTTAATTTTTTTGCCAGAGAACTGTTTGGGCAAATGGACAGGTTATATGATCCGTTTGAAGATTTATCGGACATCATTACCGATGACAGTCTTAACCTCCATCGGTTGTTGCTAAGATATGAACAGCATTTGCAAGCTAATCGGGAACAAGTGTTAAAAAATGCCCCACGTCGTAAGAATGATTTACGTGTATTTGAAGCGGTATTTCAATTTCATCTTTATTCCTATCTGGCGAGTTTTCTTGATAGCTATGATGCACAAGTTCAGCCAGAATTTCCAACTGGTAATGGTCAAATTGATTTATTAATACGTCATGCAGGGCAATTGTTTGGATTAGAGTTAAAGAGTTTTGCCAATCAACGGGAATATAAAAACGCGCTCACCCAAGCCACTAAATATGGGAAAAAGTTAGGTTTGACTGAAATAGGATTAGTTTTATTTATTGAAACAGTAGATGACAAAAATCGTCAGAAATTTGAAAAAGATTATATGGATGCTAAAACAGGTGTCACCGTGCATCCCCAGTTCGTACAAACAGGAAAGCCTTAGTGAAATAATTTTCAAAAATGTAACAAAACAGTAGGATATATACTGCAAACGTTCAAGTTTTCGGATTATGAGAATATACGAAAAACGCGGCCAGATCTGCCAGGTTTCAAAAACCTGGCAGATCTTAAATCCGAAATCTTGAACGTCCAGAGTATATCTCAAATTAATCAAAAGGAGGTCTATCATCATGTTAAAAACCAATCACATATTGTTATTTATTGGGTTATTATTGAGTAGCACTTGTGTCCTAGCAAGTAATCCGATTGTTTATGATGGAAATGGCGATGGTATTTTAGACAGCCAACAAGCAAATGTCATCACTATCCCCGATGCTATAACCGGTAAATATATTACTTTAGCAGTGAACTCAGATTGCCGTATTGATAGTACTCGTGCTGAAACATCAAATACCCAAGCGATTTCGCATAAGGGATATCGCTTTCCGCAAGGGCTTATGTATTACAAGCTATATTGTCAACAAGCCCATATTACCTTGTATTTTCATGGCATACATCAAGCAAAACATTTTACTAAATATGGGCCAAAGATTCCTGGAGACTTGAAAACAGTTGCTTGGTATACGCTACCCAATGTTTCTTTTGGAACTGCAAACATAAATGGACAATCTGTTGCGACTGCTCAATTTACACTGAAAGATGGTGAATTAGGTGATGATACCAGCGTTGACGGATACATTGTTGATCCAGGTGGGCTTAGTTTTAATGATGATGTGGGTAATGTCGTCAGTTTTATTTCTAAAAGTTATAGTGCGTCTCGAAAAGCAGGGTTAGCCACGATTACCATCCATCGTAATGGTTTAGTTGGTTCATTTTCTGTTGATTACAGCACTATTGGTAATACAGCAATCACAGGGCAAGATTTTCAACCAGTCAGTGGCTCCTTAAGTTGGGTAGAAGGGGAGCGAGGCGATAAAACTTTTACTATTCCACTTTCAGAAAATGCCACGATTGGATCAAGTCTGCAATTGAATCTCAGCAATTTAACAATTGCTGAAGATGCAGTTTTAGGTATTGATACCGCATTACTCACAATCACAGATGAAGAGGTTCCTCCTGAATTGTTACCACTTCAACCGGTTACATTTGAATCACCAATATTATCTTCCCTCCCTAAATCGCCAATTGATATTGTTTATAATGGTCACAAACAAGTCATTCCTTATGATGTGGTGATAACGATAACGGGTAGTGTTTCTCATTTAATTTTTGAAGGCAGGGTAGAAAATTATGGTTTAGTTTCCAATTCAACCATTAAAAAAACATTAACTGGTGGCAAGTTAACCGGCTATATTATCAATGAAGGAACGATAGCAGATACTGAATTAGTCGGTGCTTCTATAACGGGTGGTACTTTAGCAGGTACGATTACTAACAATAGTGAAGTTGGGGGCATTATTGAAAATGTGCAATTAGCTACTGGGGCAATAGTTTCCGGTGGCAAAGTTGGCGGAATTATTAAAGGCACATCCGATAGCACTCTCAAAAATATTGAATTGGTTGCTGATACGGTTCTGATTGGTGGTAAACTCAGTGGTGAAATTACGAGCGATCCTGAACATCCTACTCAAATCGGTGCAGTCGAAATTGCACCGGATACGGTATTATCTAATGTCCGTTTAAGTCCCACAGTGCAATTGCCAGAAGATGTTGTATTAGGCAATGGTGTAATACAACCAGCAGATATTGATAATCCCACAATGGAAGATTTTGGGCTTGATTCTGAAAAAATTGCTGAATTAGATGCAAAACAGATAGAAAAGCTAGAACCTGTTGTTTTTAATACGTTTGATGCTGAAGAAGTTGAACAAATTCCAATGGAAGCCGTTGGTGCAATGGGTGCTGAGCAAATGGCACAATTCACACCTGAAGCTTTGGATGGATTAAGTGTTGAACAATTTGAGCAATTACCCTTAGAATCTTTAGGTGGTTTAACTTCTACAAATATGGGCGGGTTGCCAACAGATATATTGAGTCAATTTACGCCTGAACATTTAGCTGCCTTAAACCCTGCTTCTTTTAAACTACAACCCACTCAAAATATGTCTAAAATATTCAATAATTTAGATATAGAAAAAGTTAAAAACACTGACGTAATGGGACTGTTGCCAGCAGATTGGACAATTAATCCTGAAACGGGCGCATTAACTGCACCAGTGGGCGCTAAACTGGCTCTCAGAAATTTAAAACACCCTGTAGATTTACTTGAACAAATAGCTTTACCCAAAATACCTGATCTTGATACTGGCTTTGGAATAGGAGGTAACGGTTCTAATGTGCAAGAAGGCATGAACCATTCCCTTGCCGCAGAAAACTTAGCCGATTTTGTTCTATCACAAGATGATAAAGGTATATTGAATGTTGTGGGTATGGGAGATTCGGCGGGTAAAAAATACTCTTTTATCCCTGATATGGATAATATCATTCAAGTTGATGGAAAAGAAATTCCAATTGGACTGTCAGTAACGGAAGGTGGATTTTATGTAATAACCACACCTGAACAACAGCAATATCAAGTAATCCCTGCCCCTCAATATCCAATCGCTTTATCAAAAATATTGGGAGATGGGCAAGTAAATATAGGCAAACAAGGTGACGTTTTTCTTAGCTATGAAAGTTCCTCAGTGCGTCACCAAGAACTGATTCACCAAGTTATTATTTTTGATCCTTTCATTGAGCCGATACCAGAGGAATTTTGTGAAGAAATTGCCCTGGAAGAATTTGTCTGTGATTTTGAAACCGCGCTTTTAGAAATGCAACCTGGCATTCATCTTCCCAATGATACTCGTACAAAAAAAAGCCCACAAACCGGAAAAGTCGTCTATGAAAACGGTTCTTCTCAAATCATAAAACCTACTTTGTTATCTCCCGATATTTTTATTAAGGAAGGTTTAAAATTTGAAGGGGT
>JAUCGK010000333.1 GCA_030378085.1 Candidatus Parabeggiatoa sp. HSG14 | reverse complement strand
TAAGAAAAAAAGTGTTGTTAATCAAAAAGTTATAATGTAGATTGAGTTAGCTTATTAAACATAGCGAAATAACGCAACCCGAAATCAATTGAAATTATGGGAGTATTTATTTTGGCATAATTTTTGCCTAGAAAAAAATATAACCAAATATACAATGTATCTTGTTGATAATAAATACATAAATCCTTAAGTTAATGGCAGTGGAGCGTAGAGTGGGTAGAGCGATAGCGAAACCCACCGCTCGCTCCCAAGATAAATCTTGGACTCCGAATCCTATAACAATGGTGAAATTATTCGTTCAATTTGTGCCTGATCCATTTCACCAGGATGTCTTAAGATAATATTGCCTTTGCGATCAATGATTACTGTGTATGGTAAGACTCCCATCTGGTTGCCTAATTCTTGGGCAAGCGTAATCACTTTTCCTTGTTCACCAATTAATGAAGGATAATTCATCCCTGTCTCATTCACAAAGTTTTTTACAAAGCCAAATTTGTCGAAAGTAATTCCAACAAACTGTAGTCCTTGATAACCATATTTTTTTTGCAGTTTAATAAAGAGAGGAATTTCTCGGATACAAGGTGGACACCATGTTGCCCAAAAATTGACGATAACAATTTTACCATCCCATTCTGTATTTGTGCGAGTTTTTCCTTGCAAATCAGGGAAAGAAAAAGTTGGGCGATGTGTTATGGGTTGTGGTTCTGATGTTTTAGGTGAATACCAAAAAAAAACGATAGCATTTACCATACTAACAACAGCTATTGCGATTAACAGAAACCAATGAAGCCGTTTCATTTTATTGTAATACCTTTGTTAGATGTTGACGAAATTTTTCCGCAGGCATAAATCCGACAACGCGATAAGCACGTTGTTCTTGTCCTTGTGTATCAAAAAACATGATAGCTGGTGGTCCAAAAATACCAAAGTGTTTATATAACGCTTTATCTTGTTTATCATTGGGAGTTACATCGGCTTTTAATAGTACAAAATTGGTAAATAGCTTTTGTACTCCCGCATTGGTAAACGTGAAATGTTCCATTTCTTTACAAGAAATACACCAGTCTGCATAAAAGTCTAGCATCACCGGTTTATTTTGAGCTTTAGCTGCTGCGAGTTCACTTTCTAATTCATTCAAACCTTTGATGAGTTTAAATGAGGGCGTTTGTGTTACGTTAGAGGTGGAAGCTGTTGTGGTAGCGTTATTTACACTGAAATTGTGCAAAGGTTGCAATGGATTTGTATGACCACTCGCCGCACCAATCATTAGCAACACGCCATACAACAACAAAATCAATCCTAAGCCTTTCCACAATTTACGCCATCCAGAAACATCAGCAGCAAGGGTATTTAATGCACCCATATAAACAGCTGATATTATCAACAAGCTGGCCCATAATAGCATGGTGACTTGTCCGGGGATTATTCGCTCAAGCATCCAAATGGCCACTGCCAATAACATAACACCAAAAACGGCTTTAACGCTATTCATCCATTTTTCTGCTTTGGGTAAGAAATGACCAGCGGAAATACCAATGATAATCAATGGGACTCCCATTCCAAGACTCATGATAAATAAAGCCAATCCACCAAACCAAGGATCGCCTGTTTGAGCGATATAAAGCAGTGCGCCTACCAGCGGGGCAGCGACACAAGGCCCTACAATCAATGCTGATAATACTCCCATGATTGCAACCCCTATTAAAGTCCCTCCCTGTTGGCGATTGCTCATAATAGTCAATTTTGTTTGCCACGCGCTGGGTAATTGCAATTCATAAAAACCAAACATGGATAAAGATAAAACAACAAATACCAACGCGAAACTCACTAATATCCAAGGACTTTGGAAAGCGGCTTGCAAGTTTTCGCCGAGTAATCCTGTCAACATGCCTACGACTGCATAAGTCAATGCCATTGCCACCACATAAACCAATGACATGATAAAGGCTCTATAAGTAGTGACTTTAGCACCCTGTCCAACGATGAGTCCAGACAAAATAGGAATCATCGGATAAACGCAGGGAGTCAAGGATAATAATAAACCCAAGCCAAAAAACACCATGAGGGTATACCAAATATTGGCATTGGCGAGCAAATTGGCAAGACGATCTTGTTCTGAAAGTTCTGAAAGAGTGCCTCCTTTACCCAAGGTTAATTCCACTATTTTTGTGACAGGGGGATGACAAAAACCGGCAACAGCACAGCCTTGATATTGTGCTTTTAATGTGACCGTTTTTTGTCCCTGAGCTTGAATTGGTACTGTGATTTCTAGTACAGGTTGTTGATAAATTTGGACATCGCCAAAATTGGGATCTTTTTTAAGAAGGCTTGGTGGTAGTTGAGGGTTTCCTAATTCACCATCACTTTCTAAGGAAAATTTGAATTTATCCCGATACAAATAATAACCATCCGCTATTTTCCATCGAAGCACGAGATAGGAAGATTCTGGAAATTGAGCTGAAAATACATAAGCTTCGTCAGCTGCAAGAAATTCGGTGTCCTTTTTACCGAACCCAAAAAAATTGCCCAATTTATTGAACAAGGTAGTCACTATTGAGGGTTCTTCGATGGGTGGATTTTTTGTGATAGGTAAATCGGTATTGACTTGATTTTCTGCTCTTTCTTCAATAGCTGTTGTAAGTAAATCGGTATTGACTTGATTTTTCTCTTCAGTCTTTGTTTCTTTAGTGGCTATCTGAGAAGAAGGCTGTGCAGTGTTTGGCAAAGCCACCGTCATCAATTTTTTAATAGGTGGATAACATATCCTATCTTCAGCGCAGCCTTGATAAGTCACTTCTAAAGTCAATGAATTTAAACCTTGAGTATCTTCAATAGGTAATTTAATTTCAAGTAACTGCTCATAGGCTTCAGTACGACCAAATTTCATGTCATCCTTGATAATACCTGTGGGAAACTGGGGCTTGCCGAGTATACCACCCCCTTTCAGGGCAAATTGAAATTGATTGCGGTACAAATAATAACCTTCGGCTATTTGCCAATAAGCAACCAGTACCGATTGGCTTTCAAGAAAAGTAAAAAACTTAAAAGCAGCATCTGGTGGCAAAATATCAGAAATTCCTCCCTTATCAAAGGGTAAATCAATCGCGTTATTTTCAACGGGAGAAAAGTTGCTTGCGCCATTAGCAGGGAAAAAACTATTCGTGTCATTTTTAATCAGAGGAAAGTTGTTTTCTCCTCCCAATTTAATCAAGGGAAAGTCATTAGACGTATTGTCTAAAGATTCGTCAACTGTATCGCCTGAAGAAGGTAATGCTTTAACAGGATTATTGAGTGTATCCGCGTTACAATACGATGCGGAAAGGCATAAAATGAATAATGCGAGGATTTTTTTCAACATAAATTTTTGGTGTAATTGGTAATGGATAATTCGTATAATTGCGTGTTTATAACTTGACAATGTTACATTTCAATTAGGGCGGTTTCCAAAATAAATTTTGGACTCCAATCCAAAATAAATTTTGGACTCCGATAACCGTTTGTTTGGAATCCAAAATAAATTTTGGATTTAATGTAACATTGTCGAGATAAATTACAGAATAAAAAGCAAATAATTAATTTTTTATTTTTTAAAATATTATTTTGGTAATTTGTTGATAATGAACAATATACCTCAATTTTTATTCTGTATTTAGGAATGAGGATTTAATAATTTGCAAAATGTTGGTGCTAAACCTGACAGGTTTTTAAAACCTGTCAGGTTTCAACTTTCGTATTTTATTGAATCCTCATTTCTTAGTGAGTTGTTACAACGTTATCTAACCAAGTTAAATAGCTTGGTAGCCCATTTTCTATTGGGAACGCAATTAATTCAGGTACTTCATAAGGGTGTTGTTGTAATAATGTTTGTTCTATGGTGGCATAATGTTCGTGGCGTGTTTTGATGAATAATAATACTTCAGTATCGCTGACAATGTCACCTTTCCATTCATAAACCGATTGAATATTGGGCAATATATTCACACAGGCTGCTAAATGCTTTTTCAGTAACGTATGAGCCAATTTATTAGCTACTTCTGAATTTGGACAAGTCGTTAAAAGCAATTGGTAATTACTGATTTTTTCCATAAAATCTTTATCATTGGGGATTTGGAATTAAGAATTAGGAATTAGAATTTTTGTGATTGACATGAATGGTGAATAGCATAACATTTAATACCTATCTTGAATTGATATTTCCTTTATAAATACTATGTCACTTCAATGTGAAGGAATACTATATTTATTGGAATAATTTTTGCTTAAAAATTAACTAATTGTTATTTAAAGATATTTATAAATATTTAAATATCAAAAAAATCGAATTTTTAATATTATTCGTAACTACTCAGTTTTTATGAGAAACGTTATAATATGCGTTCCAACGCTGGAGCGTCAATGCCATTAACTTAAGAATTTATGTATTTATTATCAATAAGATACATTGTATATTTGGTTATATTTTTCGCTTAAGCAAAAATCACGCCAAGAGAAATATTCCAATAATTTCAATTGATTTCGGGTTACATTATTTCGCTACGT
>JAUCGK010000332.1 GCA_030378085.1 Candidatus Parabeggiatoa sp. HSG14 | reverse complement strand
GCATCTTGTTATATTCTTAATAATGATTTATGAATTATGTAATTTACATTTCAAATAGTATAATAGTCACCTTTTCTATAAAATTTTGTAGAAATTGTATCCCTCCCCTCTAACTTCCTATAAAGTGGGAAATTCAAGCTGTTGCCAAAATAGTGATCAACATTAGATGCAGTTCTAGTACTTTGTCAAAGTAATACTGATGGTTTGCTTGGAGTACAAAGTTTCAGCTTTGTCAGTCACGCACAAAGATAAAGCTTTGTACTCCATATATAATATACTGCCTAATTCCCGATACATAAAGGCTTAGAGGGGTTATTTAGAATTAAAAAAAGGAGTTTTAATATGGCATTATCTCAGTCGGGAAATATTTCATCCCGTCAATCATTTATTCAACAACTTATTTTTAAATTCAAACATTTACCTGACTTTGTTATTGTGACAACATTAGCAGTAATTGTTGGTATTGGCGCAGGGTTTGGGGCTATTCTTACAGAGTGGCTTGTTGAAATAGTACATGACATGTTTTTTGAGAAAAAATTGTGGGGACTATTAGAAGGTACTGGTACTTTTTACCTGATTCTTGTTCCAGCAATGGGTGCCGCTATTTTTGGCCCGATTATTTATTACTTTGCGCGTGAAGCCAAAGGACACGGCGTATCTGAAGTGTTAGAGGCAGTATCAGTGGGAGGTGGACGCATTCGTCCACGAGTTGCTGTGGTTAAATCTGTTTCTTCGGCTTTTTGTATTGGTTCAGGGGGTTCCGTAGGACTTGAAGGCCCCATTGCACAAATCGGTTCTGCTGTGGGTTCCACTGTAGGCCAATTTTTTTCGATGACTGAGGAGAAAATACGTCTTTTACTCGGTTGTGGAGCAGGTGCTGCTATTGCTGCCACTTTTCACGCACCCATTACAGGGACTATCTTTGCCTTGGAAATTATTTTGGGTCACCTTGAAGCACGCTATTTCAGTGCGGTGGTTATTTCAGCGGTAATAGCTGATACAATTGCACAACTCTATAAAGAACCACTTGTGCATGCTCCTACCTATCAATTAATCAGCTCTTGGGAGTTGTTATTATATGCACTATTAGGGGTTTTAGCAGGACTCGGTGCAATTGGTTTTAGTAAAGCACTACATGGCATGGAAGATTTATGGGGTAAAGTGCATGTTTCTGAATATGTAAAACCTATATTAGGTGGACTCATACTGGGTGTGGTTGGTTTTTTTACATTTCAAGATGACAGCGGTTTTCCCTATCTTTTTGGAATGGGATATGAAGGCATATCTGGCGTATTAAGTCTTTCAGATCCGATGAACACCGTATTTACTTTAAAGGTTGTCTTTGCAATTTTCCTCTTAAAAATATTTACAACAAGCCTAACGCTTGGTTCTGGTGGCTCTGGTGGTACTTTTACACCCGCCTTATTTATGGGCGCAATGTTGGGGGCCTCTTTCGGACACATTGTTAATCTTTATTTTCCGGGGATTGTAGAAGCACCGGGTGCTTATGCACTTGCAGGGTTAGCAGCCTTTTTTGGTGGTGCAGCTCATGCACCTATGACTGCTATTTTGGTCGCTTTTGAGTTAACACATAATTATGAGATGATTCTACCTATTATGTTAACAACGGTGGTGAGTACCTTAGTTGCACAAACCATTAGTCCAACTTCGATATACACCCATAAATTAACACATCGTGGGATACCTATTAGAAGAGGAGCACCAGGGCTTGGTGTTGATGTCATGGAAAATGTGACAGTCGGTGAAGCAATGAACACTGAACTTCAAGTAATACCTCTAACAATGTCAGTGGAAGAGTTGATGGAAAGGTTTGCCACAACACATCGTCATGGTTATCCAGTAGTAGATGATGCAGGGGAATTAGCAGGTGTCGTCAGTATCAAAGATTTAGATTCAGCAATAGCCGCTGGAAAAATCAAAAACAGAACAGTGGCTGATATTGCCACAACCGATCTGTTAGTTGCCTATCCTTATGAACCAATCAGTGCGGCATTGCAAAAACTCAGTGTTCGTGAAATCAGTCGATTGCCTGTTGTTGAAGAAGAAGGTTCACGGCAATTAATAGGTATCGTGTTACGCACTGATATCATTGATGCTTACAATAATGCGATGATTAAAAATCGTGTTCAGAAACAAGAAGAATAAACAGATTTGGTGGAGATAAGAAGTAATGAATAAAAAAGGTAGTGTGAAAAAGTAATGAGATCGTAGAAAAAAACTGACAGGTTTTTAAAACCTGTCAGGCTTATACCACTAAAATTTTGGTATAGCGAATTAAAAAATTATCTCCATTTTCAATATGTTAATTATTCAGATAGTTAGTGTTCTCTTCCCTGTTTTTGCTATTGTGATGGTGGGTTGTTTATATGCTCTGTTTCGCCCAATAAAGATGAGTTCAGCCCACCGCCTTAATATGGAAATATTTAGTCCCGCCTTATTATTCAGTGTATTGTCCAATAAATCTTTTAACATTGCTGATTATCAACAATTAGCCTTGGCAACAATATTCATCATCCTTGGCTCTGGTATGATAGGGTTTCTGTTAGTTCGTTTGCTTAATATTAATCACAAAACGTTTGTCCCTTCTATGATGTTTGCCAATACTGGTAATATGGGACTTCCTGTGGCACTTTTTGCATTTGGAGAAGTGGGTTTACCAGCGGCAGTGTTATTTTTTATGATTACTGCAACTTCAAATTTTACCTTGGGAATATATATAATGAATCGTAATGCCCCTTGGTTTAATTTGTTGAAGGAACCACTTATTCAGGCAACATTAGCAGGTTTAGTTGTCAGTATAACACAAATCAATATACCAGTAGTCTTGTTTAAGCCGATTGAAATGTTAGGTGCTTGTGCCATTCCCATGATGTTATTATCACTGGGAGTAAGGTTGAGTGATATTGATTTAACCTATTGGAAAATTGGTTTATTAGGTGCAATATCACGTCCACTCTTAGGAATCTTGATGTTTTTATTGGTACATCCTTGGCTGACATTGACACCGCTACAATCAAGTGGATTACTTGTTTTTGCAGTGTTACCACCTGCTATTGTTAATTATCTTATTGCTGAAAAATACCAACAAGAACCACAAAAAGTAGCCTCTATTGTTATGCTTGGAAACCTTATGAGTTTTATCAGTTTACCCATTGCTTTGGCATTTGCACTACCGTCTTCAACTTAATCATATTCCCCATTTTTAAGGAATTTAAGGAACATGCACTTCGACAACTAAACCTGACAGGTTTCTAAAACCTGTCAGGTTTGCCTTTAGATAAATTATTTCATGCACATTCCTAATTTACCTTAAGTTAACAAAATCAATGTTTACATAACCAACCATCCCATTATTAAGCTTGACTTGATACCATTTGCCGACAGTTTTTAAGATATGGATAGCTGTCTCTTTCTGTGCTAAAGCAATTACTTTAGACGCTTTAGATGCTTTTTCCCGCACATTTAAAGCACCAGAAGAGGTTGCAACGATACCACAGAATTCGTTTCTTTGAGTAATATAGCGGCTTTTACCATAGCCAATATTGGCATCGTTGAGCATAACTTTGTGCCATGAATCAAGCGTCTCCAAGATAACAACTGCTGAATTTCTGCTTGCTTGCCCTACTTTTTTTGCATTTTGATAGGGTTGAGTACGGATATTAAGTGGACTTTTCCTGGTTGTAATAAAACCACACGCTTTTTGCACCTTTTTTTGACAGGAAAATGATTTCCAAGGATAGAAAGTGCTTACAATCTTTGCTTTACCCGTTGTTCTATTAAAAAGGCAAATCACTGTATCAGCTCTGTTGTCTTTTGTCTGATCAACACAATTTTGGACAACAGTAACCGCAAGGGCATCGGTTAATGCTGGCAAGCCACCAAGACTCGGTTTAGCAAAATTGCTTTTCTTGAAACAGGTGTCTTGAATTGTTTTAAACAACTTATCCCAAGCTTCAGGTGAAGATGTAAAACCTGTAGTGGGTAAAAAGAGATAAAAAACAAGGGAAAACATTAAGAAAAAAATCTTAAGCATATCTAAAATTTCTCCGGATTGTGATATGTGATAGTTATCCAAATAAATTGTGTAACTTGAAAAATCGGATTTTTAGTGGCAGAAAAAACTTATTTTGGATAAAATTTAAGTACTGAACCATAAAAATTTGGGGGTATTAATACAATACCTTTGCCAGAATTTTTCCCGAAACTTAAATATATCAGTTTCCGAAAATCCCAGCGTCATTCCTGAAACAACTAAGGTATTGAGAATAGAAATATTTTTAAGTACTGATGTTAGGCAGATAGCTTACAGACAGGAGTGCTATACGTAACATCAGTTGAGTATTAAAACACCTTAAACAAGTTTATTCTTCCCGAAAAGTTGAAACTTGCTAGGTTTGGCACGAAACTTTTCTAAACAACTATGCATACTTTATGAATTTACTAAACACTTTGTCAAGTGGTAAAGAATATTCTAAAAACGACTTCTATTTTATTATATTAAATATAAGCATATTATTTTTAATACCTTCGCCAATTAGATAATGGGCGC
>JAUCGK010000505.1 GCA_030378085.1 Candidatus Parabeggiatoa sp. HSG14 | reverse complement strand
AAACATCATTTGACACTTTGCTTTAATTTTTCTATTTTGGGACTTCCCCCTGTGTACGGGGGGTTAGGGGGGTGTCCTCAATTTTGCACTCCAGTTTGAAAGCTATCTGCGTAACATCAGTTATTTAAAGAAAATGAGGACACCAAAGGGGGTTGGAGCGTTTTGTCCCTCCAGGTTTCACCAGTGACTCTTAATTTTATCGTTCCCAAATTTTATTTGGGAACGCACTGCACAAGAAGCTTTGCTTCGATAAGACCCTTTAATTTATGTCAGACGAATTTTTTATCGTTCCCAAATTTTATTTGGGAACGCACTGCACAAGAAGCTTTGCTTCGATAAGACCCTTTAATTTATGTCAGACGAATTTTTAGCAGCCATTTTGGATATTCTTGAAGCGAAGCTTCTTGTGCAGTACATTCCTAAATAAAATTTAGGAACGATAATATAAATAATTTGTATCTTCTCAAAAAGTGTGGGTAAACTTGCCCAAACCTGACAGGTTTTGGAAACCTGTCAGGGTTTTTCCACCGAATTTAGAGAAGATACAAATTTGCCTTGAAATATTCTTGACAATCAATACAAAATACGCTTAGTCACTCAGGATTTTAATTCGTTTATTTCGTAAATTCGTTGTACTCAATTAACCACCGTGAAAATGGAAATGCGCCCGGTATTTAAGTGAGATTTTATAAAATTGCTGTTTTATCCCCTAATAATTGTAGAACATCTCGGTTATGCCTTAGTTTAACAGCAAATAACCTTGCTTCAGTACTATTACTTCCTTCTCCAATCGCAAAATGGTCAATCCATTTGTTATATTCTGAAATCATGGCTTGCCGAGCTTGTTCAAAAGTGCATGAATTTTCTAGCATTACCAATATTCCTTTATTGACACATTGACCAAGTGCTTGGTAAAAAGTAGGAATTAAAGAGCCTTTAACTAGTGAATAATAACCCAAATAACAAATAGCCTTATTATTTATAGCTTCTTTTCCTAATTCAAATGTCGTCCAACAAGCCATCACATAAATTTTCTTATTATTCAATAAATTAACATTATCAAGATTCAAAATTGATTCTGATTGACCACACCATTCATCCAACTCGCCATGTCCATAAAAAATAACGACTTCAACGTCATTGATTGATTGTTCTAATTTTTTAGCTGTTGCGTTTTCTTTTCCTAAGTCAATGACTTGCCAACCATTAGTTATAAATTGTTGTTTAATTGTTTCTGCCCATTGATAAGAGATTTCAATAGGGTCTGGAATAGGCTTGTATGTCCTAACGATTAGAACGGTTTTTGACATTTTTATATCTTGCCCCGAGTGAGTAAATCAAGCGTTAATTTGACGATGTTTTTATATTCATCTCGCCCCTCTGGTGAATTAGCCTTAATCGCTTCTAATGAATCTTTAGCTGACCAAACTTTGGGTTCACCAGAATCGGTAAATACAACATTGTCTGGTTGAGAAGCTTCTTCAGGGTGAGTTTCTACCCATTCTTCAAGCGCATCAATAATTAAATCCTTGCGAGACATGGCTTCATTTACTTTCTTTGTTAATTCTGGTATATCTACCGGTTTTGTAAGATAATCAAAAGCATGGTTGTGATGGGCTTCAATGGCAGTCCGTTCATCACCATAACCAGTAATCATGATCACTTTTGCGGTGGGATGTTTTGCGTCAATTTGTTGTAATAGCAACATACCACTATTCATTTTTTCCATGCGTTGATCAACGATAACGACATCATAGTAACGTTTTTGGTATTTTTCCCAACCATCTTTGCCGGTGTATGCCGTATCAACATCATAACCTTCTCGTTTTAAGGCTCTTGCAAATTGGTCAACAATATGAACTTCATCATCAAGTATTAAAACTGTATCTTTATTCATTCTTTCTCCAAAGCATTGATAACAATGTGGTGATTAAATTGGCATTATTCTGTTGCTATCGGAAACTTAATAACAAATGTTGTGCCTTTGTCAATTTGGCTTGTTGGATTTATAGTTCCGCCGTAGGATTCAATTATTTCCTTGCTGATATAAAGTCCTAAACCTACGCCTTTTTCTTTAGTCGTCATAAAGGAATCAAAAATGGTGGGTAAAATTTCTGGTTTAATACCTGCACCATTGTCTTCAACTTGGATTTGAACTTTGTTATCTTGCAATTGGGTAGAAATGTTGACCGTTTTATCTTCTTTGTCGGTATAAATCTCGAAAGCATCACGGGCGTTATTTAAGAGATTAATCAAAACTGATTCCAGTTGGATTTTGTCGGTTTTGATAAAGGGTAAATCGGTTGCTAAGTTTTTGCTGATATTAATACCATGCGTTTTAAATTGCTGGTTAAACAAAATGAGAGAATCTTCGATTGCGGTGTTGGCATCAACCAGTTCTGGTATTGGTTTGCGATCACGGGAAAAAACATGCAGATGGTTAATAATATGATCAAGCCGTTTAGTCATGGTGGCGATTTGTTGTAAATCGGTGATAATCTGTTGTTTATCAATAATATCGCTTTCAATATCTAGTTGGCAGTTTCCCGCTGTAGCGAGAATAATCTGTAAAGGCTGCATGATTTCATGGGACAATCCAGAAGTCATCGCGCCAACCATAGACATTTTTTGCGAGCTTAACATATTCGCTTTTTGAGCTTTGATTTCCTTCTCCAAACGTGCAGATTTTTCTTCAAGCGACTCTTTTTTTTGTTTAGGAGTAGTTTTTATTACTACGTCTTTGGGAGCAGTTTTTGGTACTACATCTTGCAAAAAAGTTATTAATTCTTGAGCCTCTACTAATTGACCTTCCTGTTGATATTCATCACTAATTTTTTCTAAATACTGTTGAGAATCGGCATCTTTTGGATTAACATGTAACAGACGCTTAAAATGATTAATTGCCTGTGGCGTTGTTCCCATCTTTGCATAAGTTATTTTTAAACCCTGTAAGGCATGTTTATCATTTGGATATAAGTCTAATTTTTTTTCAAACCATTCAATAGATTTATCATACTCACCCATTTCCCGATAAGTAATCCCCAAACCATCCATGGCTTGTTTATCTTTTGGATAAGACTTTAAATTTTCCTTAAACCAATGAATAGCTTGTTCATAATTCTCTTGTTTCCGATAAGTAATCCCCAAACCATCCATTGCTTGTTTATCTTTTGGATAAGACTTTAATTTTTCCTTAAACCAATGAATAGCTTGTTCATAATTCCCTTGTTCCCGATAAGTAATCCCCAAGCCATCCATGGCTTGTTTATCTTTTGGATAAGAGTTTAACTTTTCCTTAAACCAATGAATAGCTTGTTCATAATTCCCTTGTTCCCGATAAGTAATCCCCAAACCATCCATTGCTTGTTTATTTTTGGCATCAAACTTTAAATTTTCCTTAAACCAATGAATAGCTTGTTCATAATCCCCCATTTCCCGATAAGTAATCCCCAAACCATCCATTGCTTGTTTATCTTTTGGATAAGACTTTAAATTTTCCTTAAACCAATGAATAGCTTGTTGATAATTCCCTTGTTCCCGATAAGTAATCCCCAAACCATCCATTGCTTGTTTAGCATTTGGTTCAACTTTTAATCTTTCATTAAACCAATGAATAGCTTGTTCATAATCACCTTTTTTTCGATAAGCAATTGCTAAATTATCCATTGCTATTTTATCTTTAGGGTCTTTATTTACAGCTTGGTTGGCATACTCAATAGCTTGTTGATAATCTCCCTTACGACAATAACAACGACTCAAATTACATAAAGCAACAATTGGATCAAGCTGTTTTTTAAACCATTCTATGGCATCATCATATTGCCCCATAACAAAATAAGTCATGCCCATACCATCGAAAGCAAAGACATTTTCTTTATCTAACTTAAAAACTTGTTGAAAATATTTAATTGCTTGATCGTAATTGTTATTCTTACGATGCAGTGTACCTAATTTTGTTAACGTAATTATTTCAAATTTCTTATTATGTTTATCTCGTGCTTGAAGGAGTTGAGAACGTAAAAATTTATCCTCTTTCTCAAAGTAAGATTTATTCTCACTTGGCTCTGGACGATTAAGGCTTTTTCCTAAATCAGCAAAATTACTAAATTTTTTTGTCATGATATCTCATCAAATTAAAATGAATAAATCTTAGCTGCCCAATCTTACGCTATCCATAAACTCACCATAATGATAGCCAGTTTGGTATCTTCTCTAAATTCTGTGGAAAAAACCTGACAGGTTTCCAAAACCTGTCAGGTTTGTGCAAATTTACCCACTTTTTGAGAAGATAGCCAGTTTGTTTGAATCAGAATTTTCAGAATGCATTTCTAAGGTAAAGCATATTTTACACATAGTCAATCATAGCACCGTGAAACCTACCACCTATCAGTTTAGTACAACGAATTACGTGGATAAACGAATTAAATAAATGGCTTTACTGATTTTAATGCTAAAATGTGCATGAAATAATTTACTGATGTTACGCACTGTACTTCAAAAGTGAATACCAGAGTAGTGCAAAATGAAATTTTGCTGATTGTAACAGATTTTGGGGATACCCCCCTAACCCCCCGTACACGGGTGGAACCAAACATC
>JAUCGK010000331.1 GCA_030378085.1 Candidatus Parabeggiatoa sp. HSG14 | reverse complement strand
CCCCCCTAACCCCCCGTACACAGGGGGAAATCCCAAAATAGAAAAATTAAAGCAAAGTGTCGAATGATGTTTGGTTCCACCCGTGTACGGGGGGTTAGGGGGTGTCCCCAAAATCTGTTACAATCAGGAATTATTTATAGCAAGTCATTATTTTTTAGAAATATAAGAATTATGGGCTGGATACGCTTCGCCTTATCTAACCTACAAAATATCTTTATATTTCAAATATTTAAATACTTATGTATAACGATGAGCGCACCGGCGGTGAGTACGTGAGAAGCAAAAAATTCGTTGTATTCTATCCAATTTAACGAGCTTGTTCCATAAGCTGATGTAAAGGAATAGTCGCTTCATCGTGTATGATAACCACAGTTTTCGCTATTTTATCATGCCAGCCTTGTTTGCGTTTATCCCATATAATCCACAAGAAACCTAAACCTAATGGTAGCGCAGAAATAAAATAACTGAAAAAACGTAATATTGCTTGCTTGAAGCAAATAGGCTTACCACTTTTAGCATCTACGACTTTACAATCGAAAAACCATTTGCCTGGTGTTGCTGCATATTTAATCCAAAACCAAATAATGAGCAACGAAGGCAAAACGTTGTTAATTAAAAAAGTTCGCCATTCAAACTGTTCCAACAAGGCTGTTGTTTCAAGGTTATCTGATATTTCAGGGAAATTTCCCCCATAACTTAGGTATAACAAAGGCCACAATATGGCAGTCAGCCATAACATATCCAGCAAAAATGCTGCAAAACGTCGCCAAAATCCTGCATATTCAGTTAAAAAATTAATCACAATTTGTATCCTCGATGTACGGCAACAACGCCTCCACTTAAGTTATGATAATCACAATGCTCAAAACCAACACGTTGCATCATGTTGAGTAAAGTTTCTTGATTTGGATGCATACGAATTGATTCTGCAAGATATTGGTAACTTTCAGCATCTTTCACAATAAATTTACCCAGTAATGGTAATACTTTGAAAGAATAAAGATCATAGAAAGGTTTTAGGGGACGCACTTTTAATTCAGAAAACTCTAAGATAAGCATTCGCCCTCCCGGTTTTAATACGCGCAACATAGAAGCAAGAGCAGCTTCTTTATCAGTGACGTTACGCAAACCAAAAGCGATAGTAATAATATCAAAACTGTTATCAGCAAAAGGTAAAGATTCGGCATTGACTTGAGCATAATTGACCAATTTGCCTTTATTGAGCAAACGTTCACGCCCAACTTGTAACATAGACGCATTAATATCTGCCAAAACAACTTGTCCTTCATTGCCAACCAGTTTTGCAAACTTTGCTGCCAAATCGCCAGTTCCACCAGCTAAATCTAGTATGCGTTGTCCTTGTTGCACTCCTGCTAATTCTATGGCAAAACGTTTCCAAAGACGGTGTATTCCACATGACATGAGATCATTCATCAAATCATAACGAGTTGCTACAGAATCAAAAACATGAGCAACGCGGCGGACTTTTTCTTGAACGGGAACTTGGGTATAACCAAAATGGGTGGTATTTTCAGAATCCATAATATTAATAAAATCCTTACAGAATGTTGTCCCTATCTATTCCTTTATGGCATTTGGGAACGAAAAATATGATGAGAGTGAAGCTTGATAATGATTGAAGCATGCATTCCAAACGAGACGTTGGGAACGAGGAAATTAGTTTTTTAGGAAAGGGAATAAAATACGGTAGCACTTAAAATTTAAGTGATATCTGATGAATCCAAACGTTAGTCTTGCCTAAGATATTAAGATATAGCGTTTTTCTTACGTTTAAAGTATAACCTCCCCTAAATTTCCTTAACTCAAGAGGGAACTTGTATTTTATTGTGATAAAGGAATCCAAAATTCATCTTTAATAAACGCAGAAGACGCGAGCGTCAGAAGACGCGAGCATCGCGTCTCTACAAGGTATATTTCTGGTATAGATTTTGTAGAGATGCAATGCTTGCGTCTCTTACCTATCATAATTGTCCGTTTTTTAAAAACTTGATAGTCGAAATCAGAAAATGCTATAAATCTTAAACTCCAATAATTATCTAATATTATTAAAACGGGTATTTAGTTAACAGACGTTGGAGCGCGTTTTTGTCCCGTTTTTTCTAGTTTATCTAAATATTGTTCCCACAATTTGTCGTGATTTTTACCGAGGTGATACAACCATTCCCAAGAAAAAATGCCAGTATCGTGTCCATCATCAAAAAACAATTGTATTGCATAATTGCCCACGGGTTCAATTTTTTCAATATTCACATCCGCTTTGCCAACCTGCAATTTTTCCTCACCAGGTCCATGCCCACGCACTTCAGCAGATGGAGAATAAACCCGTAAATATTCACAGGTTAATTCAAAATGTTCACCATCATCGAAGGTGAGTTCTAAAATACAGGATTTTTGATGAAGGTTAATTTCGGTAGGAGTAGGAATGTTTTTAGCCATTTTTATGTATTATTCCTTTTCTGAGAAGGGAAATTGAGAATAGGGAATTGGGAAAAGTTGGTATTCACCTTTTACCCATTCCCCATTTTCCATTAAAGAATGTATTGGCTCAAATCTTCATTATTAACCAATTCACTTAAATGATCATTGACATATTCAACATCAATCGTTACGCCTTCTTCACTTTTATCGGGTGCATCAAAAGAAATATCTTCCAATAAACGTTCCATCACTGTATGTAAACGTCGCGCCCCAATATTTTCAGTACGTTCATTAACTTGCCAAGCCATTTCTGCAATCCGTTTAATAGCTTCTTCGGCAAATTGAAGAACTAAACCTTCTGTTTGCATTAAAGCCACATATTGTTCCGTCAAAGAGGCATCCGGCTCTGTTAAAATGCGAATAAAATCTTCCGTGTTAAGTGCACTTAGTTCAACGCGAATCGGTAAGCGTCCTTGTAATTCTGGAATTAAATCAGAAGGTTTTGCTAAATGAAAAGCACCAGAGGCAATAAATAAAATGTGGTCAGTTTTAACCATGCCATATTTCGTACTGACAGTACAGCCTTCAACCAGTGGTAATAAATCACGTTGCACACCTTCACGTGACACATCCCCACCACTAAATTCTGAACGTTTAGCAACTTTATCAATTTCGTCTAAAAATACAATCCCATTTTGCTCAACACGTTCAACCGCCTTCGCTTTCAAATCTTCTTCATTTACTAATCGAGCGGCTTCTTCTTCTTTTAACACTTTACTTGCTTCATTAATCCGCAACTTTCGAGTTTTTGTACGTCCTCCTGAAAGATTTTGAAACATACCTTGCAATTGACTGGTCATTTCTTCCATACCAGGAGGTGCCATAATTTCTACACCAACACGGGATTCATTGACTTCAATTTCAATTTCCCGGTCATCAAGTTTACCTTCACGCAACATTTTTCTAAATTTTTGCCGCGTTGATGAATTTTCTTCAGTGGCGTATTCAAAACGAGTGCTATTTCGTGGAGGCGGTAACAAGGCATCTAATATCCGTTCTTCGGCGGCATCCATCGCCTGAGTTTCGACTTTACTCATGGCATCCTCACGAGTCATTTTCACCGCCATATCAACTAAATCACGGATGATTGACTCCACATCACGCCCTACATAACCAACTTCAGTAAATTTAGTGGCTTCTACCTTAATAAAAGGGGCTTTTGCTAATTTAGCCAACCGCCGGGCGATTTCGGTTTTTCCCACCCCAGTTGGCCCGATCATCAGAATATTTTTAGGGGTAATTTCATTGCGTAATTCTGGCTCAATTTGCATCCGCCGCCAACGGTTACGCAGTGCAATGGCTACCGCTCGTTTAGCGGCACTTTGACCAATAATGTGTTTATCTAATTCACCGACAATTTGTTTAGGAGTCATTTCACTCATAGTTTTCTAAAATAGCCTCAAGCCGATTTTATTGCTAGGGTTTCAACGGTTAAATTGTGATTGGTATAAATGCAAATGTCGGCAGCAATATGTAATGCTTTTTCGACAATCTCAGTGGCATTTAAAGTAGTGTTATCTAATAATGCACGTGCCGCTGCTTGTGCATAAGGTCCACCTGAGCCTATTGCCATCAAATAGTCTTCTGGTTCTATCACATCACCATTGCCAGAAATAATCAAAGATGCTGTATGATCTGCAACTGTCAATAAGGCTTCTAAACGTCGTAACATACGATCAGTACGCCAATCTTTCGCCAATTCGACAGCTGAGCGAGTTAAATGCCCTTGATGTTTTTCCAATTTTGCTTCAAAACGTTCAAATAAAGTAAAGGCATCCGCCGTACCTCCAGCAAAACCGGCAATAATTTTATTATGATACAACCGCCGCACTTTATGGGCATTGTGTTTCATTGTTGTATTGCCAAAGGAAACTTGCCCATCTCCACCTATTACCACTTCGTCATTACGGCGCACTGATAAAATGGTAGTACCTCGAAATTGTTCCACTGTTTTTAAATCCTTAATTTTTTTTGCCAAAATTGGGCATTTGAAAAATTTTCCTAATTCAACATTTTAACAATTCCTATAGCTTGTCAGATAAATATTTTGGCCTTAAGACCTGCCAGGTTTTCAAAACCTGGCAGGTCTGATAACATTG
>JAUCGK010000330.1 GCA_030378085.1 Candidatus Parabeggiatoa sp. HSG14 | reverse complement strand
AGCATCCCCGAAAAATGGGAATGGCACGTTTTCAATGTATCATAACATATTGTTTTTAAATGTTTTTATGACATACAATTTAAATAACATTATTTTTATTTTTTACCCGAAAAATGGGAATGCGCCCTTTCCACCAATGTTTTTTTCTGCTGGTTGAGATTCTCCAGTCAAGGCATGTTGATCAATCATCGCAGCACCATCGACGATAATACCATCAATTGGAACAACCAGACCAATTGTCACTACAACGATATCATTGATATGAACTTCCTCAAGGGGAGTTTCAACTTCAACACTATCTCTTAGACACCACACCATGCGAGGCAATTGCTTAAAGGTATTCGTGAGTAACTCTTTAGAGCGTCTTTGACTCAAGATTACAATTTTGTCACCAAGAAAATAAAAAAAGCAGCCAACTCCCATAGCAAGATATTGACCGGTAGCAAGAGCAACGACACTGGCAAGAGTGGTTACCCCATCTCTTCCAATCCTTTTTTCTTCAACTAACGATTTTTCCGCACGTCTATACAGAGGAAAATTGTTATAAATGAAAAAGCCAAGATATAACGGAGCTACAGGCGGGTAAATAAATTGTCTTATAGCAGCTATACCCAAATGTGCAATACTCACTTTTAGATAATGATCCGCTTTTTTATTTTTCTTTACAAACTCAATTTCTTGCGTTTGAGGATTTTCAAGCCCTTTGGAAGCAATTTCTTTCAGCTTAGAATCTTGAGGTTTTAACCGTTTTTGAACAGCTAGCAATTTGTTTGCTGTTTTGTGGCGTTCAGATAGCCTAATCCCAAAGTAAGCACCAATTACAAAACCAACTTCTATTAACATATGAATTAAACCCCATCAACAAATACGAGTAACACTCTTTTACCTCTTCCCGACTCACTTATATATGATAACAAATGATAGGCTGCACTGTTTTTCAATATCAATAATAATTAGGGTCAGAGTAACTTTAATATATTAATTCAGTAGAATTGTTGCTGATTTTGGGCCTAACACCGCTCTTCTCCCGCGCGGCTTTTTGCGTCGGGAGCAAGGCTTTGTTAGACCATTTGTGCATTTAATGGATTAATGTTAAAAGGCATTTCTCG
Source organism: Candidatus Parabeggiatoa sp. HSG14 (assembly GCA_030378085.1). Lineage (GTDB taxonomy): Bacteria > Pseudomonadota > Gammaproteobacteria > Beggiatoales > Beggiatoaceae > Parabeggiatoa. Next base: position 3,501 of record JAUCGK010000330.1, on the reverse strand, counting down.
GCCAAGCCGTTCCAAATCATACAATTTAACCGTTGTGCCCGGTTTAGCTTGTAAAATGCCATTGAACAACGTTTCTAAACTCACTTGGTGGTGAAAACGAACTAAACTATACTTTTGGGTAATCAGCTTTTCCCGTGCTTTTTCTTCGGTGGCATTATAATAACGGTGGCAATAACCGTTGCATTCTAAAACTAACATCAACTTGGCAACAAAAAAATCCACCTTGTATGTACCAATCGGATAGTTAAAATGCAAGTCAAAACCTTCAAACACGGATGACAACACTTTTTGCCATTGGACTTCGGCTGAGGTTTCTGGTTTCGCAAAAGAGCCAATTTGCCCAAAGACTTGTTTTTTGAGGTCAATACCAATAACCGAGTCCATTCCTAAAGCAATTTTAGTGACATCATCAAGGTGATAGCCATTCATTCGTGAGGCTTTACCACCAAAAGAACGAATCGTTGCTGAATTGAGTTTAATCGGTTTAATATCCGTTTGGTGTTTTCTGAGGAAACTATTGAGGGTGCTTTCTGGCACATTGAGGAATTGGGTAATGTCCTTTTTGATGGCAATATCATCATCAACTGAGCAAGTAAAACCAAAGTCTTTGATGAGTTTGACCACATCTATGTAGTTCTTTTGGGCGGTTTGCTGGATGTTGGGAGATAAGCCGCAGGCTTGTTTGATAGCAGTGTCCAATACTGTCTTAATTAAAGCACAAGCTAAAATAGAACATCTTTTGCCAATATGTTGCTGGTTTGGCCTAAGAGCTTCATTTGCAAATGCTAGAGCGTAACCACGAATAAAAGATTCGATAAATGAAGTATCATAAACGTTAATTCTTCTGCCTTTATGTGGGTTGTTATCTGCTATAACTTCTACAGAGTTAACTGCCACGCTAAAACCCTTATCAATGAATGAGTTAAGTGTTTTTGGAGGCCAGTTAACTGCCACGCTCTGCAAAGAAGCATGTTTCATTCCTAACAAATCAGCCGTTCCACGTTCACTCATCACTGCCATATTATCATCCAACACATAACCATCACAAACAATGCCCTGTATTAACTCGACTTGTCCATAATAAATCGCTTTTCGTTCAGTCATAATTAATAATTACCTCACCTGTTGTAGGTATTCCTGGTTAATTTTGAAAGTGAGGCAGGCCAACCAGGTTATTCGGCTTTTCGGGGACGTCATCCCTAGCCTCACTTAAATACAGCAAAATTATCAAATCTATTTCAGTATGTCAAACCTTTGTTGAAGGCGTGTTACATTAGATAAATGGTGGGTTTCGCTGTCGCTCTACCCACCCTACGCTCGCTAAAAATAAACAAAAGGTTAATCGTGCTGTTTCCTGTAAATGCAATAAAAAATCAAGCTATGGCTCTCCTATTTTCACATGAGAAATCTGATATAGTGATTGGACGTTTGGAAAAACTATTTTTAATAAATCCTGTATCAATTGCGAAAGAACCGAAAAGTTCCTCGAAAAAAACGTTCCGCACGCCATCAACCAAATTATCTGAAACGTAAAAGAAAATTTGTCTTTTAATCCGTAAACGCAAATGGCAGTGACCCTACGCTTGCTAACTAATTTTTGCCAGTTATTCCATTTTGTCCGCGAAATACTGAGCTGCCGGCCAAGTCAAGTGAATGGGCCTTCTTTTAAAAGAGATTATATCATGTTCAAGGGTTGTTTCATCCCACGTCGGACTGAGTGTATTGTCACCAACTTTTAGTTGATACACAGCATTGATAAAATCAGCCACACGATTTGAATCAAAGAATAAATTAGCGGAAAACGCTACAGAAGTTATCGTTTGTGGTGAATTAAGGATATCCACCTCTTGCCACGGATAATGGTTAGCTGAAAGAGTCGTTTTAGGTATAAAGCTTGATGTTTGAATAGGCAAAAGCTTAATAGGTAGAGTCGTTGGATCGCCGACAATGCAACCGGGTACGTTAGTTTCAGTTGGACAATCCGCATCAACTAAATAAGAAACAGGTGCTTTACTGCTCACGAACATAGCATCATATTCACCAGAAATAACTTTAGGCAAAGCCGCGACAGGAGAATCGTAAGAGGGTACAATATCTTTTAGCAACAAGCCATTGGCTAGCAACATAGTAATTGCACTAGCAATAGTACCAGATAATTTTTCACCTAAGTTGATCTTTTTACCGGCCAAATCCAGAAAACTCTCAATGCCACTGCCGGTATTCACTACCAGATGGACATCTTTCGAGTAAAGAGACATGATGGCATCTTCATAATGATATATCAACATTTCTGTTATGTTGTTGTGGTTTTGCTCAATAGAGCGAAGATAACCACCAACATCGCTTTGCACAAGGTACATTGCACACTCTCCATTGTAAGACTTTGTCATGTTCTCTAAACTACCGACAGTGTGTTTTTCAGTCAAGCTGATTCCCAAGGTGGATTCTACTACTGGGATCAGATCCTTAACCACTTTTGTGTATGTTCCTTGTGGGCTGGCACTGCAAAAGTAAAGTTGCGGTTCGACAACCGGGGGAGGAACCTCGGCAAAGTAATGGGCAACTTCATTATTCCAGCCATTCATCGGTGTGGCTTTGATGTTGGCAATACCGGACGCTTTATCAAGTAGTGCCCATTTAGCATGATATTGGTCGGCGTAGGCATCCTTATTGGCATAAAGTGTATCCAAAAAAGGCCCTAGTTTAGTTCGGTCAATAGACTGACCAATGGTAAGCAAAGCCCACACGGCAATGTTGTTGGTGATATCGCTGTATAGCCAAGAATAGGTGGTGGCTGGAATGTAGGAAACCATATAATCAATATTGAAGCCTGGTATGGTTGCTGGAATCAACGTGACATTGGCATCGTTTGGCAAATTAGTCAACGCGGAAATGGGGGTACCTGCCACATAAAAGGTAGCATCAAAGGTACCATCCACAACTTTAGTGACGGATTCGGCGGGGGCTTCGTAAAAGTATTCAGGTGTACTCGCCAGTTGATTGTAAACATTCAAGATTTTATTAGCTGTGAGGAATGTCCCTGAGTCATTTTCACCCATATTGACTTTTTTGCCGGCGAGATCGGCAATGCTGCTAATACCACTGTCCTTATTAACCAGAATATGCACGAGTTCTGGATAGAGTGCTGCCACACTTCCTTTATTCGCAGCAAACAACTTTGATTCTGGGGTTGTTTGAAAGTCCGCACTGGATTGTATATAGAGATCGGCTTGAACAATGCCCATATCACATTCGCCAGATACGATAGCCTTGGCATTTGCCAGACTGCCCACTGTTGAGACGTTTTCAAGTTCGATATCCAATGTCTCTTTTGCGGCTTTTATGACTCCGCCTGCATAGTTATAATAGGTACCGGTAGGCTGATAAAAATATAATTTACTTACAAAACAAAATGTTACGGCCAATAAATAGAGCCTTTAATCGTAAATCATTGATTTTCAGCTTATAAAAACCAAAAAATTGACATCATACACTAACTTT
>JAUCGK010000504.1 GCA_030378085.1 Candidatus Parabeggiatoa sp. HSG14 | reverse complement strand
GTTCTCAGGGGTTCATAATACAGCAGATTTTTTAATGCCTGATGCCAAATATTGAGCGGCACTATAGCCTGTACCGGATGACTTTGCGGTAAAAATATAGAGTTAAGTGTATGTAATGCAATAAATTTAGCTTTTCAATTTACCGTATAGTCATGTGGTACAAGCTATAGTTCGTAGCCTGTAGGTTGGAGTGAGCTTGCGAACTCCAACTTCTTGAAATCAATAAATGTTGGACTTCCTATCGTCTGTCCAACTTGGGAATTGTACATCGACAGATAAAAACAGAAGTTGATTGGGAATCAATAAAAGCACTAGAACAAATAGGTTTGGACGAAATTTCGTTAAAAAAAGGACACAAAGATTTTGTGACGATTGTGAGTACTTATAGAGATGGTTGTGTGCAATTTAAAAGACCGTAAAAAAGAAACCGTAAAAGCGTTTTTGAAAACGATGCCAAAGTCACTGAAGAAAACGGTAAAATCAGTCTGTTCTGATATGTATGAAGGGTTTATAAATGCCGCTAAAGAAACGTTTGGAAAGAGAACAAAAATAGTCGTTGATAGGTTTCATGTCGCGAAGCTGTATAGGAAAGGATTGGATACATTGCGTATAAAGGAATTGAAACGATTAAAAGAAGAATTACCCAAAGAAGAATATGCCAAATTGAAAGGTGTAATATGGGTTCTAATATCGAGCCAGAAAGATATAAGTGTAGAAGATAAGGCGTTATTAAAACTGTTATTTGGGTACGCACCAAAGTTAGAAAGTGCGTATGACGAAAGAAATAAACTAACAAATATATTTGATACAAAGACTGGAAGAAGAGGTGGTAAACGTATGATAAAAAATTGGATAGTTCGAGTAAATGCTCGTTCTATAACATGTTTTGATAAATTCATTTCTACATTGAACTCTTATTTTTCAGTCATAGTGAATTATTTTATTGCTCGGCACTCTAGTGGTTTTGTTGAAGGATTTAATAATAAAATCAAAGTTATAAAGCGGCGTTGCTATGGCATAATTAATGTTGAGCATTTGTTCCAACGTATATTTTTGGATGCTTCAGAGAGAGAAATATATGCTTTGTAATCAATACGTTACAAATCACGCAAATTACCAGAGAGCCTTTTTAATTGACAAAGGCATTAACAAAAAATCCGATTTTCTGATTTTCTGAAAAAATCGGATTTTTCATAACTAACGATTTGAGCCAAGTTAACTTATTCTATTTGGAAAGTATTTACACCCCATTTCCAGTACTTCTGATTAGCCCATTTTCCTTCACTTACAGGGTTTAACCCTTTAGGCAAACGCAATAAATAAAGGGTATATTGACCTTTTTGAACGTTATTTAAAACGAATTCCATCGCCACGTTCCCTCCTTCCCATGCAGGAAGTTCCGTACCATCATACGGTACAAATTGATTTGTATCTGTTAACAAGTAAAATTGATTACTTGGTAAAACAATCCCAACATATTTTACCCAATCTGTTGGTAAGGGCGGCAAAGTCACACGCAATGTATCACCCTGGCGATACTTTTTCTTTGAAGTGGAAAGGATAACAGTAGGCGGAGTGGCGCCTGATACATGGATTAAAATTTTAGAAGAAAATGGCTTCAACTCCAAACTATTTTTCACCTCTGTTCTACCGTTTAAATCCAGATAGGTTGCGTTTCCCAGATTAATCGTTTTCGGATTTTCAGTCATATTAGTGAAAAATACTGAGGTCAAAAGTTCATCGTTTACTGTCACATCCACTGGCTCAAGAGCAATATTGTCTAACCAATATTCCGCATGATCTTTATGTTCTTTATCTGTGATGAAAAGAACTTTGCCAAGGCTTGTCGTTACAGATGACTGAAAAAACACTTCAAAATCCTTACGATTTTGATCGTAACCGACAAATCTTTCTTTCAAAATATCAGAACCACCTGCGCCGGTATCATTAACTCTCACTCTAATGGTACCCAAACCATCGCTAATTACACTAAATTTCAACCGATATAATTGATTTTCAACTAAATCAAAAACATCAGAAGTAATATTTGCATTGGTGGATTTACTATTAAGAGTCCGTTTTAAACTCCCACCATCCATGTTGCGGCGATTAGGATCGTGTGAAATAACCGCAGATCCTGAATTATTCCATCCTGAAACATCTGTATCAAAAGTCGTTTTGACAAGTGATGCACCAAGACTGGTAAAACGGTTTTCTTTAAGCCCCGAGTTTTCTAAAATCGGTAGTCCACACCATTTCGATTTCTTATCTACAGAAAACTTGTTTTGCCAATGTGCTAAAGAGTATCGAGTTTCACCTCTGACAACCGCAACAGTATTGTAGGGATTACAGTAAGTGTTTTTGTCAAACGTGCCATGATTAGTATCCGACATTTGTAAGCCGATTTGATCGGGTGTAAGAGAAAAAAGCACATTTCCTTCAACAACATTATTGCGTGAGGGGCCTTTTTTATCTTCAATAATAATCTGATGCAAGTTATTAAAAACAACATTATTTCGGACAGTGGTATTGATAAAGGCATTGAGACGAATCCCTTCATGTTGATTATGGGCAATTGTATTCCCTTCAATCACATTATCTTTAGCAACTGGGTTAGCACCAATACCCATACCATAAGAAGGATGCTTTGAACAAGGTGTTCGTTTAGTATTACTGCATCCGTTGGATTCATCAATATTACCAAAAGATTCCAATAAAAAGTTATTCCTGATGATGTTTCCATCAGAACTAATCACGATAGCCCCACCATCATTGAGAAGCAGCAAGGATTGACGAATAATGTTATTTTCAACTAGATGATGTCCGCCATCTTTTAAAAGAATACCCCCATGAGAAGACCTTTCAATGGTATTTTGGCGTACTGTATAAGCTTTGCCAAAAACCCTCATAGCAGCCCCATTATAAATACCATCAAATCTTAGGCCATAAGCAGGGAATAAAGCAGTATTGGTAATTTTATTCTTTTCGATAATACTGTTTTTAAGATCGAAATTGTCCGATCCCTCTACTAAAATAGCCGTTCTTATTTGGTTATTAAAGGTATTGTTCGCAATTAAAACATTAGGAGAATCCCAAGCGGTAACGCCCCTATTGTTATATTCAAAGTAATTATTTCTAATGGTACAATCATCAGAACCACCAACATGAACCGCTTTTGCGGCAAAATGACGAAATGAAAGATTTTCTACCAACGTATTATTTTGTTGATTGGCAATATAAAGACCCATTTTGTAGGTTGAACCTTCAACCAATAGCGTGTTCGGATCAACATTAAAACGGGGATAAAAATAAACCTTTTTGGCATCAGCATCGTAATACCATTCTCCTGGATGATCGAGTTCTTCCAATTTGTTATCCAAGAAATAACCCCATTCCGGTAATTGTTCCTCTAAGCCTTTCGCTGAAATTTTACCATTGGAGTAACCCGTAATTTCACGCACGACATAGTGCCAACTGTAATTTCTGATGCGTAATGTTGCCCCTTTCCAATAATTGTTGGAATTTTTATAGCCTTTTAAATGGGAATCTGTAAACGCATTCATTCCCTCCTTTTCAACATTAAGCCAATTTGTTTGGGCGGGTGAATCAACATTGGGATAACGAGCAAGCGTCATCAATTCGCCGTTGACAAATAGATAATAAATTGTTTCTTCTTCACCTAATGGCAAACCAGAAAGATCAGCTTGATAAACATTTCGTCCTATGGAACGAGCAGGTGTCCACCCTGTAATAGCAATACTGCCACTAATCACAGGGGTGTTACCTTCACCGTAAGCACCATAAGTAATCCCTTTAGGGAATTTACCGGTGATAATCGAACCTCGAAAAACTTCGCCACGCTTGAAGAGAATAGTAGAACCATCATCAAATTGAACCGACTTGATTTTGTCGATGGTTTGCCAGGGTTCAGCTTCACTGGTTCCCTGATTGGCATCGTTTCCTCCCAAACTGGAAACGTAGAAAGTGGCACTATGTGCAATGATGGGTAGTGCCAAAGTCAGTCCCATCAGAAATAACAAAAATTTCTTAAACATGAGAACTTTACCTTATGTAAATAATGAAAAAATGAATGTCAAAATAAAATATTTATTCAAGCTAGAGAATGTTTTAATATTGATATTTTTCTGTCACAGAAAATAAAAAAATTTTGATTAAGAAATTAGTGTAGAATTGTTCCAGTTTCCATATTTTACCAGTCAAAGAAATCTGATTTTTCAAAAAAATTTCTCAGTGGTATCAAGATTGGAACGATATCTACACTATTAAATAGAATATTTAACTGATAGCGTTTCCTGTTTTAGGTACAACCAGCCATAATTTAGGGAGAAGGAAAAGTTGTATTTCATACAAAAAGAAAGGCTATATTAATTTTAGATAATGTTATAAGATAGGTTTGATTCCAAATTTTCTGGTAAAAACTTAGTTTCTTCAAAATAACTATTATCTGAACTAAATATTAGTCTAAATTTTTTGTTAAGGCAAGATTTTTTGTTTTTTTTATATACTGATGTTACGCACTGTACTTCAAATAATTTTAGGGACACCCCCCTAACCCCCCGTACACGGGTGGAACCAAACATCATTCGACACTT
>JAUCGK010000004.1 GCA_030378085.1 Candidatus Parabeggiatoa sp. HSG14 | reverse complement strand
ATCATTTGACACTTTGCTTTAATTTTTCTATTTTGGGACTTCCCCCTGTGTACGGGGGGTTAGGGGGGTGTCCTCAATTTTGCACTCCAGTTTGAAAGCTATCTGCGTAACATCAGTTAATAATAATGTTTGTTTGTCATTAGCAAATTTAAGGACTAAATCATCTGAAATACCTGGAGCCATTTCAGCAATATACCAAATAACCATTTTGTCTAAGATGCTCAACAATTGGTTTATCTACACCTTCGTCTGCTAAAAAATTCACAGTTGTGCCTCTTTAACAGTAGGATAAACAACAACAGCTTTTAATGCCGCAGCTGCGAATGCTAAGGATTCAAAAATAGCTTCACGAGATAAACGTGAATGGGCTTCTAGTATTTGTTCTATTGTTTCTCCAGCAGAGAGTTTTTCTAAAATCAACTCAACAGTAATACGTGTTCCTGTAATAATAGGTTTGCCCATCATCACAGCAGGATCGGAAATGATTAGATTTTGAGACATGGTTATATTTTTACTCCAATGAAAGATTCTGTTATCACAACTAATAATAGTACAACGAATTGAAAAGATAACAACAGAAGTACAACGAATTTGAAAAGATAACAACGAATAAAACCAATAATTTAATTCGTTGTGTTTTTTTCAAATTCGTTGTACTCTTATTCGTTGTACTCTCCTCACTTTATTTCTGACAACTCTGCTGCAATTCTTTAACGGCTTCAATTAACACAGCCGTCAACTTCACTGCCATTAAGTTAAGGGCAACCATAAAGGATTGCCCCTACGTAACCAATTGATTTGTAGGGGCAATCCCTTGTGGTTGCCCTCAGAAAAATCCTTAACTTAATGGCAGTGAGCCGACAACTTACCATAAGCGATAGATTTATAACCCTCGCTATCAGTGGGAGTTCATTTAGACTTAACCATTTTTATAAGGGAGTTTTAATTGATTAATCTCTTTTTCCAGTTGTTCAAATTCAGGGTCTTTGTGAACAAGAGTCGCTTTTTTAAATTTTGACAATCCCGCAATACAACTATCTGCAAATGACATCTGTTGAGTTGCCTTAATTTTTCCAATCACTTGGATAAGCTCATTATCTAACGCAATTTGAAACAATGGTAAATCGTTAAGGAGTTGTAAACGTTCCATTGCCACGTTCATACCTTGTTCTTGCCATGAAATATAAAATACTTCAATGCTGCTGATAACAGAAATAAAAAGATGGACTTTTCCTTCTAAAGCTTGGTTAAGCAAATTTTCTATTTCAATAGCACCAGCTTCAGATTCTATATAAGCTAATAAAGCGGAAGTATCTAAGACATATTCATCCATTTTTGAGCCTTTCTTTCTGTCGTTCGTTCAATAAAGCCGCAATCAATTGTCCATTACCTGAACCTTTCAGTTTTTTCATAGCTTCTAAGGCACACGATTTATTCCATTGTTTTTTAGCTACGTTCATACCCAATTCATTAAATTTATGCTCACTTTCAGAAAATTCAGCCAGTTGTGGTGATAGATCTTTGATATGGGTACGAAATTTTAAAAAAGCAGCATACTCAAAAATTTGTTCAATACCTTTTTCATTAAAACCATTGATGAGTTGTGCAATTTGTTCTTTGATAAACGGTTTTTTATTTTCAACTGTCTGATTCATAATGAATACCTTGGTTTTTTCTCCAAAAATATAGAGTATAACGAATTTAAAAGATAACAACAGAAGTACAACGAATTTGAAAAGATAACAACGAATAATCCAATAATTTAATTCGTTGTTTTTTTTGTCAGAATCAGGATTTACAGGATGAGAGAATTGACAGAATAAAAACTAATAAATAATCCTGAAAATTTTAAAATTCTGTAAATTCTGATTCTGACAATTAAGGCTTAACCATACCTTTTAATTCTTCAATTTGCTGTTGTTGTTCTTTGACAGCCTCAAGTAACAAAGCAGTCAACTTACCATAAGCGATAGATTTATAACCTTCGCTATCAGTAGACACCAATTCAGGAAAGACTTAATAACTTGTCTATTTAATTGACCGCAAATTCAGTGTGTTGACGCATTTTTACAGGATGAAAACCAAGTACAATATCATTTTGAGGAACACCGGCTCTAAGTAGGTGAGTCGCAATACTTTCTTCGGTTCCATCATATTGAATCCAAATCTTATCATTAATTAGCTCAACATGAATAATACAATCATGAATGTATTTTTTATGGTCCCATCCCATTTCTAATAACGTATAACGGTTATGTTCATCATCAAAAATAACATGTGATTCAATTTCACCATAAGCAGGTTTATAATGCGTCTGTTTATTGATGATATTTTTAATCAGTGTTGAGTAGTTGAATCAGGTATCCATTGAGTAATTACCTCTTGTTCCTCGTCAAATACAATGAGACGAAAAATTGGATCTGATAAAACGAGCTGACCAATTTCTTCAGCTAAAATACCATGAAAAGTTATTTCGTTAAGGTTGGAGTCCAAACCTTAACGCATTAAACCATATCGTAATAATGTCTAATGTATTTGGATACCCAATTCAGCAGGAATGTTGAGTAAAGATGCGGCTTGAATCAATCCATTATCTAATGTATATAGACATTCGGCATTATGATTTTTTGAAATAGCTAAGTGCAACGCATCACCACCTCTCAGTCCAGTTTGATGATGTTGTAATAGCTGAGTAGCTAACTCAAAATCTTCTACTATGGGCATAATAATATGGTAAGAATTAATTAAATATTCTTCAAAATCTTTAAGCAATTCTAATGCTTGTGCTTCCTCTAATGTTTGCATACGCACACGAAGCCCTAACAAACTGGCAAATTCAACCTGTGTCCAATAACTGGTAGCCAATTGTCCAGTAGGTATGGACATGATAAATGTTTCAACGTTATCACTGGTGGCTTCTGGCAAAAATAGAGGCACAAGAAAACACGTATCAAAATAAAACATTTAGTATCCTTCATTCCGTAGTTGTCGCATCAATTCCACACTAGGCGTTTTAGAAAATGGTAAAGTGGCACGTAAATTTGCCAGGGAGGGGACAGGTTTTAGCATTTTTTTTATCGCAGAAATACGGGCAATGGGTTGACCATAACGAGTAACAACAATTTCCTGACCTGTTTCGACTTGATTGAGAATTTCATTGAAATACAATTGGGTTTCTTCAACACTTTTGCTAAGCATAAATATTCTCCTTTTCACTACATCATTGATTTTCTCTCGTTCCCAAACTCTGTTGTGATAGTTTGCATAGCTATTTTTCCTTGAAAGTAGTACAACGAATTTGAAAAGATAACAACAGAAGTACAACGAATTTGAAAAGATAACAACAGAAGTACAACGAATTTGAAAAAAACACAACGAATTGAATTATTGGTTTTATTCGTTGTTATCTTTTCAAATTCGTTGTACTCTTAGTTGTACTCTTATTCGTTGTACTCTATTTTTGACAACTCTGCTGCAATTCCTTAACCGCTTCAATCAACACCGCAGTCAACTTACCATAAGCGATAGATTTATAACCCTCGCTATCAGTAGAAACCAATTCAGGAAAGACTTTTTCCACTTCTTGGGCGACTAAACCGATTTGTTTTTCTTCAGTATCCTCTTTCCAGTTGAAGCGAACACCGCGTAGTTGAGCAAGTTTGGCAAGGGAGCCACCGAGGGTTTGGATGTTTTGTTTTAGCTGTTCATCAGAGCTAGTTTGAAAACTTTTGGCATGAGCATGATTAAGCGTATAACTATTACCATCAGCCATAACAGAAAATAAAACAGGATCATTAGATATTGAAGCGTCCCAACTTTTTCTAATGACTTGAAAAGCATTTCTATCTTCCCATGCATACATCCAAACGATAGGAGATATTTGATGAGCACTTGAAATGAAACCAAATCCACCAGCAGCAGTACCATTTTTAGTACCTTGCTCACCGATGACTTGTTTTACAGTCCCTTCAATACCTCCTATTTTCCTTTTACCAACCTCACGTCCTCCTCTAAGTTCATTCACATATAGTGTGCTATTGGTTTTTATACTACCGTTTACATCCAATTTAGCTTTTGGATTCGTTGTACCAATACCAACCTTTCCATTAGAAACACTTACCACATCCGTCAACTTCGCCACCTGTCCGGCTGAGGTCTCCAGTTTATCTAGGATAGTTTTGATTTTCTCATCCGTTTTTTTTGCCGATTGACTGAGTTTTTTAATCGTTTTGGTATCTTCGGCAGCTTGTTTACGCAATACCTTTATTTCAGCAGTCGCATTCTCCAATTTCTGAATGGCTTCTTGATAAATCTCAACCATTGTCTTATCAGCGAAAGAGGCTACAGGCATTAAAGTCAATGCCAGTAACATGGTCATCAAAATAGGGATTTTTTGCATATTAAAGTATCCTAGTGTGGTTAAAAAAGTTCCAACGCTATAGCTTTTCAGATAAATATTTTGGCCTTAAGACCTGCCAGGTTTTCAAAACCTGGCAGGTCTGATAACTTTGATTTTTCTGAAAGTCTGTTCTGAAAGTCTATAGTGCATTGGAACCAGAAAAAGATAACAATCTTTGGTTTTTAATAGGTATGATAACCTCTCCAAAAATCATATTGATATCCAAACTCAAGCCAATCCCATCTATAATGCAATCTTGCTTGACGGGAGGCACGTTGAATACAAGCCATTCTAGCTGCAAACGCCTGTAAATCAATATAAACATTGAGAATGCGTTTAACAGGCGTTTCCATTGGAGTTAAACTTCTTAACACATCACATTTGTTAAGATCATAAAGTGTTGAGTATTCCCATGATTTTGGTGGTTTTTTTAAACCAAGTTCTTGATAACAGATTTTTGGTGTGGATTCCTTTGTTGATGCTTTTGACCAACCACAAATCATTTTGGGGCACCGTTTTTCCAATTCATCCGCAATTTTAGTGGTAAGATTTTCTGTATCTATGCGGAATTTTTCCTCAGTACAGTCTACAAGGTTGATAAGGTATTCACTTCTATCAAAAAAATGATCGACATCATTACGGAAATTTTGACGCAACTTCTTAATTTTCTTAAAAGTATTATCGACAATCTCCTTTCTCGTTTTCTCAATGGCTTTACTATATTGGTTAAAAGCATTGTCAACGATATCTGTCTTGATTTTATCAATCGTATTGTTAGCCGCTTCTTGGAACCGATCAAAAGTATTTTGAATCAAGGCATCAATTTGTTTTAACCGAGCTTCAATCATTTTATCAGTTTGACCGATCCGCGCTTTCAATAGCTTGTCAATATCAGCCACAAGCGGCGCGATTTTGTCTTTAAACAGAGAATCCATTGCTATATCAAATTCTTGGCGAATACCTTCACCAAATTTTTGGCCCATGCCTTTGAAATTAGTTTTCTCAAGCTGTTCTTGGATACCTTTAGCCAATGATTTCCCCATTTTCTCAAATTCTGAGGGACTTGGAAATTTAATGCTACCAGATACATCAGCATTAACACAACCAAAGAAACACCAAGCAGCGTTTGCATTCCGCACACTGGCAAAGTTAATCAAAACCACCGCTAACAATAAAACAATGACAGAATGCCATCGGGTAGTTTTGGATGAATTGAAACCAAACATTAAATTGCTCCTCCCTATGAAAAGGTTATAACTGATGTTACGCACGAAGTAGAGACACACGGCCGTGTGTCTCTACTGACAGGTTTTAAAAACCTATCAGGTATTTAGGCCAAAATATTTATCTGACAAACTATATAACACAAAAATTAATACAAACCTTGCACGTAATCCGTTACCGCTTTCATTTCAGCATCGGACATTTTTAAAGCAATGTCACGCATCATAACCGCATTCCCTTCAGCTTTACGTGCGCCGCTTTTGTAGTCTTGCAATTGCTTAAGGGCGTATTTCCCATGTTGTCCAGCGATAGCAGGATATTTCGCCGCAGGGTTACCTTTACCTTTGGGTCCATGACAGGCTATACAAGCTGACACACCGGTTTCCTTATTGCCGCCCCGATAAACTTTTTGTCCCAATTTCAACGATTTTTCAATGGCATCGCCAATTTTTGGTGTTTGGCTTTCAAAATAAGCGGCCAAATCAAGCATGTCTTGTGGACTTAGTGGTGCAGCCATAGGCGACATGGTTTGCTCTTTACGAGCCTCGGATTGGAAATTGTTTAATTGCTGGACAGTGTATTTGGCATGTTGCCCTGCAAGTGAAGGCCATAATGGATTAACACTATTACCATCTGCGCCATGACATGCTGCACAAAGGGCAGATTTCGTTTTTCCAGTTGCCGCGTCACCTACTGGTGATTCGGCATTTTTTGTGGCATAAACAGTTGAACTACCTAAAGTTAAAATACAAAAAGCGAGTGTAAATTTTTTCATTGAATTATCCATGAAAAGTGGTTTGAAAGAATGATAACTAAATCTATAGACGTTCAGAAAAATAACTTCCAAAAACCTGACAGGTTTCCGAAATCTGTCAGGTTTGATGCGTGAAATTATTTACCTGAAAAACTATATTTATTTTAAATACGTTTTTTATTAACGTGGAACATTAACAAAAAGAGCATTATATAGATTAGTTAGTTTGGTTTAAAGTCATGTTAAAGAAATTGTAAAAGAAATTTTAAAAAAGTTGTAACTGCTCAGTCTCTCGTTCCAATGCTCTAGCGTCAATGCCATTAACTTAAGAAGATTTGTAGGGTGGGTAGAATGAAATGAAACCCACCAACTCCCTGAAAGTTAAACATGGAACAGTTTTTGCTTATATTTTAACTTATTGTTATTTAAAATAATTTTAAATGTCAATAAAATCAGATTACTAACTTACCACCTATCAGTTTTTATAATTCGTTGTACTAAACTGATAGGTGGTAAGGATTACTAAATCCTAAATAATTTGTGATGGAATTTTATAAGCAAAGCTTTGTACGATCCTGATAAAATTTCGCTTTAAACTCCAATATTACAAATAGCTGTTCAAGCTTTGTCTTTTTTCCACCAAGCTATATCCAACTCTGCCTTACACTTTTTTGCTTTGCCGAGTTTTTTAAAAAAAGTGTAATCGGTTTCTTTTTCTATAGATTCAACCGACATCGCATGGTCCCATACTTGACTTGCCCTAAGGGGTTCGTTAGGAAAAATAAAGCCAATACAACATCCATGTTTGAAAGAATACACGATTTTGTAAAAACTTTTAGGGACAGGAATATCATTAATCAATTCAGAGCGTTTAGCATAAATGGGGCCTGTGATAACCATTAACTTGCCCTTGGTTTTCGTCCAATCTCGGATAATTCTTTCTAAACTCCCCCATGCTTGACGATTCAATTTAGGTTGTTGTAGCACAATATTTGACATTGCAAAAGTTTGCTGATTACTCGCACGGCTAAAATCAATCGAAGCACTGGGTGCAAGATGGCCTTTGTCGTAGCCGGTATTTCTAAAATCATCGGGTTCAACCCGGTATTTCTCTGGTATATCGGGATCGGCATAAAAGCAATCGCCTCTCTCCACATCAACGCCGATAGAACCTTCAGAAAGAATGTATGAAGCCCATAAAGCCGTTTTGTATTTATAGCTATAGCCAACACTATAGCCATCGCGATCAAGTACTAAATCGGTTTTACACGGATCACCGAATTTTCTATGATCTCGGAATGTATATATCCACGTATAAAGTTTGTGGCGATTAGGCCATAAGTGAGTCGAGACTACATATTGCACCGCACCTCCGGCAATAGCCGATCCTACACCAACTAAAATGTACTTTAATTCCATAATTACCTTGTTGATTGTTTATATATATGGGATAAAAAAATAATATACCTTTCGCTTTTCTGCATGGGAGTCCAAAATTTATTTTGGAAAGCTCAAACCTAAAGGTTTGGACTCCAACGTCAAGGAAAAGGCATTTATTTTTACTTAATGACTGATGTTACGCACTGTACTTCAAAAGTGAATACCAGAGTAGTGCAAAATGAAATTTTGCTGATTGTAACAGATTTTGGGATACCCCCCTAACCCCCCGTACACGGGTGGAACCAAACATCATTTGACACTTTGCTTTAATTTTTCTATTTTGGGACTTCCCCCTGTGTACGGGGGGTTAGGGGGGTGTCCTCAATTTTGCACTCCAGTTTGAAAGCTATCTGCGTAACATCAGTTAATGACTTAAAAATATCAAATTACCATTTTTCACTTTTCACTTAATTAAGATTCATAACGTGGTAACAACTGAATTGTATCATCCATCCAAATGTTAACGGCTTCATGCAATGATTGTTGCATTTGTTTTTCCCATTCTTGTTGGGTAGTTGCTAGAGCCTCAGCCACATCAGTCATAAACGTATCCCGTTGTGTGAGTTCCATGCCCTCATTAATGAGATAATCAATCCCTAATCCGCCAATAGCACCTACGGCCACACCCACAGGCCCTCCTAACGTACCAGCAGCCCCCCCTGCACCCGCAAGTACTGCTTTAGAGACAAAAGGAGCGGATAGTTTAGCAAAAATACCTTTACCTGCTGCACCTGCAACGGCTTGACTCGCAACGCCTTTGCCAACAGCTCCCGCCATTGTTTTTCCTGCCACCGCACCACCTGCTGCTAACGCAGCACCGACAGCGGCTCCTTTGGGTCCTTTTTCATATTCAGCCATATTCACTTTATTAAATTGGCTTTCCCAGTCAAGCGTCAACACAGTATTTTCAGCAATGGGTGTTTCAAGATGATCCGTATATTTTGACACAAAGGCTTGAAAATTAGATTGCATCTTCGATAACACATCAACATAATGACCATGTGCAATTTGCAACGATCCTCGGTAAGCCTTTTGCAATTGAGTATCTGTGATTTCTGGACGGAGTACGATATTTTCATAATGCTTATGTAAATACTTTTCTACATCATACGACACTGCATCTGATACGCTTGTAGCCTCAGTACTCAGAAGGTGTCGTGTCGCAGATGTTGTTGCTTCCCATAAAATTTTATACGTTGTCGGATATGCAAAGTACCAATCGGCAAATCGTTCAACACGTCCATGCATTTCATCAAATACCTTATTTAGCCTATTATGTAATTGCTGCTTTGTCTCTGCAAGTAATTGACTTCTTGAACTTTCTAAACGAGTAACTTGCAGATTAACAAACTCAGAATATTTTTGTGCATCAGCAATGACTCGTACTTTTTTACCATCTTTATTTTTATAGACTAGCGTCACGGTGGGATGCACTTGAGAACGTATGCCTGTTTTTATCACTGATGCATCGGGATGCACTGCTTTTTGAGCATCTAGGCGATTAATAAGGCTGTCATACCATTGCCGTCCAAACATTAAAACAAAAAAAACCAGCCCAACAAAAACGATCATCCAAATGAAAGATGAAAAAAGCCGTCCTAAACAACCCCGTTTAGGACGATCAACAAAAATGGGCTGATTAAATTCAGAGGCAGGAATGTATTCACCAGTTTTTGGCTCTATAGAAAGTTGGTTATTTTTTTTCATGATTGTTGTTTAATAATAATGGTAACTACTCAGCCTCTCGTTCTACAGCGAAAGCGTTGGCACGCATTTCGTGACGCTCCAGCGTCACTCCTTAAACTGAATAGTTACTAATAATGATAATTAAGTTTTTGAAAATATTGAAAAGTTTCCTTTTAAGAGGGGATTTAAGGATGTATTATCTTGTATTACAATGTTTTCGTAGATATACTCTGAACGTTCAAATTTTCGGATTTAATACCTGACAGGTTTTCAAAACCTGTCAGGTCTGGCGTGCATTTTTAGTATATTCTCATAATCCGAAAACCTGAACGTCTGAAGTATACATCCTGTTTTATCCATCTAAATTTCCACATTTTCATACCATTTTTCATGCAATGATTGTTGATGACAAGCAATACATTGTGTATAAGCCCAAGAATTGCCACACTTTGGAGCAGGACAATGAGCATGCGTTTTAAATGTATCAAATACAGCAAAACACTTCTCACACATCCAGTACGGTTTTCCGTCTGGCTGCCAGCCACAAAGAGGACATCGTATTTGTTTACGCTTTTTTTTGGTATCTTCCTCAGATTTGGCATCAGACAGAATAGCTTTTCCGTCATTATTTGCATCAACAAACCTAAAGTTTAATATATCTAAAAAAGCCCGTATTTTTATTGTCATATCTATCCTTACCCACAAGTACTTAGCGGTTTTTGGAGTTCAAAGCTGTTTTGGGTGTTTTTGAAAGCAAAACAGATGAATCGGACAACATAGTCGGAAATTTGATAGCTTATGCTATACCTGATTTAATATCTCTTGTACCTCAGTTTTTGTTAATCCTACCAATGTGGCAATAGCAGCGACTTCCATACCCATTTGTTTGGCAGTAATGATCGTTTGATATTGTTGGGCTAATACCCCTTTCTTTTGTCCTTTTTCCAATCCTTTTTCCAGTCCTGCTTCCCAACCATCTTTTCGGCCTTCTTTCGTAAAACGAGCCTTGGCTTTTTCCCAAGCTGCTTCATCCTTAATTTCTGACAACAATTCAGGATCAATAGTCTGTTTACGAATCTCCTCGATCATCTGTTGAAACAGTTTTTCGCCATAATTGCTTTCTTCAACTTCACCATCTAATGAATCTTTGATAAAATCAAGCCATTTGCGTACTGTAGATGGGGTATTTTCGTTGACTTGGCGGGGAGAAAGAAAAACTAAACGATGGGGATAAACAAGCACTTTATTTCCCCATTCGTCCACCGGACTCATTTGATATGTTGAATTTCGACAATAACGCGCTGTTCTACATCTTCTGCAAAAAGGTCATAGCAACTACGCACGAAACCTACTGGTTCTGGGTATTCGTATTCGGTATGTACTCTATTCACATTCAAGTCAATGCCAAGAATGTCCTTGGCAAATTGATTAAAAACATTAGGTTGACTGAAAACCCGTTTAAACATGGAGCCGTATTTGAGTGGAATGACTTCAATCATAGCTATCTCCGTAAGTATATTGAAGTTGAAAATTGTATTTTAGCATAAATTATTATTTGCCATCGTCTTTAAAAATTTTAAACATTTTAGGTGTCTTCTCAAAAAGTGTGGGTAAACTTGCCCAAACCTGACAGGTTTGGGAAACCTGTCAGGTTTTTTCCACCGAATTTAGAGAAGATACCATAAGTGTGGGTAAACTTGCCCAAACCTGACAGGTTTTGGAAACCTGTCAGGTTTTTTCCACCGAATTTAGAGAAGATACCATAAGTGTGGGTAAACTTGCCCAAACCTGACAGGTTTTGGAAACCTGTCAGGTTTTTTTCACCGAATTTAGAGAAGATACCATAAGTGTGGGTAAACTTGCCCAAACCTGACAGGTTTTGGAAACCTGTCAGGTTTTTTCCACCGAATTTAGAGAAGATACCATTTTAGCTTATATCACTGATGTTACGCACTGTACTTCAAAAGTGAATACCAGAGTAGTGCAAAATGAAATTTTGCTGATTGTAACAGATTTTGGGACTTCCCCCTGTGTACGGGGGGTTAGGGGGGTGTCCTCAATTTTGCACTCCAGTTTGAAAGCTATCTGCGTAACATCAGTTATATCAAATTAATGAAATAATATATTAGGCATGTTTTTAATCGTTTTGATAAGCTCTCCATCAAGAACCAATATCTCATCAAATAATGCTATTATATGTGCATTTGGCCAAGCTATTTGTCGTATTGATAGGATATGTTCAATCGCTTCACTTGGTGTTAAACCATGCTGACATAAAACGCCACAACCTACTGCCGTTGATCGTGAAATACCTGCATGACAATGAACCAATAATTTGTCAGTTGTTTTTAATGTTTCCGTAAATTCCAAAATATCTTGAATTTGTTTAGCCGTTGCAAAAGTTTGGTTAGGAAGCAAAGTTGAAGGTTTAAAGACATCATGAAAATAATAAGATTGTAGCAAAGCATTTTGGCCTGGTTTTGGTTTTATACCTGTATAATCAGGATCAAGCAAACTGATTGTATGAGTTGCCCAATTTTGTGATAATTCCAATGCTTGACGAAGACTAGATACTTTTAATTCAAACATAATAGCTCTTTTCGATTTTAGATTTTGAAGGATTTTTGGAGTCCAAAGCTGTTGCAAAGGTTTTGGGACAGCAATATACAACGATTCTGCCAAAGCTAAAGCTTTGGACTCCAAAACTAGATACTTGTGGGTAAAGATTAAAACAGTTATAGATGTTCAGAAAAATAACTTCAAAAAACCTTCGAGGTTAAAGTTTTTGCGCGCAAAAACTTTAACCTCGAAGACAGGTTTCTAAAACCTGTCAGGTTTGGTGTGTGAAATTATTTATGTGAAAAACTATAGGTGGGATTTTTGGGTGTATTATTGCTGTAAATTCTTGCCGCAACCAAAGTTCAAAGACTTTTACTGGATATTTTACAACAAGTATTATTCCCGCAATTGCTATTGATTATACACAATTTTTAATTCGTCTTGTAATCATCAGCCAATTTTTGTGCCTGGACAAAATCTAGGGTTCCTTCATAAATTGCTCGTCCGGTAATAGCACCCATAATACCTTCATTTTCGACTTCACATAAAGCCTGAATATCGTTGATTGTTGTAATACCACCTGCTGCTATTACAGGAATCTCAATTGACTGAGCTAATTCAACTGTTGAATCAACATTCACTCCCTGTAACATACCGTCACGATGAATGTCGGTAAATATAATCGCTTCAACACCTGCTTTTTCAAAGCGTTTTGCCATATCAATAGCACTATGATGGGATAATTTAGACCAACCATCGGTAGCAACGAAACCATCACGGGCATCTAATCCCACGATAATATGCCCTGGAAAACCGAGACAAATTTCATTAATAAAATGTGGGTTTTGAACAGCTTTCGTACCAATAATCACATACGATACTCCAGCATCCAAATAGGTTTGTATGGTTTCTTCATCACGAATACCGCCACCAATTTGTATTGGAATATCAGGATAAGCTTCGGCAATTTTATGGACAACCTCTGCATTAACTGGTTTTCCAGCAAAAGCACCGTTTAAATCAATAATGTGTAAACGACGTGCCCCCGCTTTTATCCAGCGTTCAGCCACTGCTACGGGATCATTGGAAAACACCGTATCATCTTCCATACGACCTTGTTTAAGTCGTACACACTGACCATCTTTGAGATCGATGGCAGGAATAACTAACATTTTAAATTCCTCAAACTTTTAGTAGTGGTTAATAGTTAATGGTTAATGGGCAATAGAAACTATAAAAAATGCCTTTTTAAAAGGAAATTTATACTATAGTTTTTCAGGTAAATAACTTTCCAAAACCTGCCAGGTTTCCAAAACCTGGCAGGTTTGATCGAGTTGTAGCATATCACAAAAAATTTTATAGCAAGAAATTTTTAATCTTAAAAAATAAAAAACGTACAAGAGGGGAAACCAAGATTTATCTTGGAAAACAGCCAAACTAAAGTTTGGACTCCTACTATCATAAGATGGAACTCCGCACCCAGACATTCTTTCACAGCGTTTGGAAACGAGAAAAAATGAGCAATCTCAATAATTCACCACATTCACTCATTCCAGGCTGTCTGATGTGTGACAGTCTCTATGTTAAAGCAAATGGTGAATTACCTTGCTGGGATGATGTTGGAGAACAATTAATTTTGAGAACAATTGATGAGCAAGCACTTTCTAGCAAGAAAGAACAACAGCTTTTCGATTTTCCCACTCTTGTTAATATTAGAAAGGCTTTTCTTGAAGTTCGTGAGCCATACCAACACTTGTGTTCAAAATGTGCAGTACGTGGGCATGGAACGGTGACTTCGCTTTATCCAAAGATAATCAGGGTGTTACACATAGAACCTTCTTACCTTTGCCAACTCGCTTGTCCCCAATGCGTAGAACCAAAACTACGTTTACAGCTTAAAAAACCACCTTATAACATGAGTTTGTCGTTTTATCACAAACTATTGCAACAGCTTCAAGATGAGGAAATAGCCACAATTCGTTTGGTTCACTTTGAAGGGCGTGGTGAACCACTATTAAATAACTGATGTTACGCAGATAGCTTTCAAACTGGAGTGCAAAATTGAGGACACCCCCCTAACCCCCCGTACACAGGGGGAAGTCCCAAAATAGAAAAATTAAAGCAAAGTATCGAATGATGTTTGGTTCCACCCGTGTACGGGGGGTTAGGGGGGTATCCCCAAAATCTGTTACAATCAGCAAAATTTCATTTTGCACTACTCTGGTATTCACTTTTGAAGTACAGTGCGTAACATCAGTTAAATAAACATCTTGGGGAGATGATTCATTATACTAAAGAAATGTACCCTGGTGCTTTTACGAAAGTAACAAGTCATGGAAACTTTCCTTTTAAATCATGGATGTTAGAGAGCGGATTGGATTTACTACGGCTTTCAGTTGACGGTGCGTTTGAGGAAAGCTATGTAAAGTATCGAGTAGGTGGTAAATTGCAAAATGTACTCGAACTCATGCGTGCCATTCGTGATAATAAACACCAATGTAAAAGCCAACTGCGCGTAGAATGGAAATACATTCTTTTTGAGTGGAATGATAGTGATGAAGAAATTTGTGAAGCCGCTCGCCTTGCTGATGAATTAGAAGTTGATCTACGTTTTTGTCTCACACATTCTCCTGGCAAATCAAAGCGTTTTCAAGATATGGTAGCTTTAAGAGAAGCTTTAGCCATTCTCGCACCACGAGCAACTTTATCTGTGACTTTCCAACTAAAACCAGGGCAAAATGATGCTGATGTTGGACACTTAATTGCAGAACATTCTGAAGCATTGCTACTTTCAGCACTTAAGCACTTCCGTACTGGTGAAATTCAAGCGGGTAACACTTTTTTAGTGGAAGCATTGACTTATGATCCTGGTTTGCAGTCCAATGAACTAGAAGCAAACACTGAAAATCCTATTGAAGCGCACCTTTCTCATATCTTATCAAATGCCAAATATCCAAGTACGTTAAGTGCATTGGCGAACATCGCGCTTGTCTTTGAAAATTGGAAAACCGCAAATCAACTTTTCAAGGGATATCTAAGCTTGGCTCCCAATGCTCCTGATAGAATCAAGGTAGAACAAAAACGGGCAGAATTATCTTTAGCCAATTAATCTGACAAAGCAAATTTATACCAATTGCTTCCAAGAAGTACTAACTATGTAGCTTCCTTTTAACTAACTGATGTTATGCACAACACTTCTTCAGTGCTTGGGGCAGGCGGGGTTTGCAATCCCGCTGTAACGTTAAAGCGAATCCTTAAAAAAAAGGTAGTCCTGCAATATGTAGTGGTGATTATTTTAAATTGTAATAAAATCAACATTTTAATAAATTGACCACTACTATGTGCAGGACTACCAAAAAAAAGAGTAGTAATTCGATAGATTTGTAGAGACGCGATGCTCGCGTCTCGGCTCGCGTCTCGCGCCGTAAATAATCATGGAATTATTTACCCCCGATGTTTGTTTATAAATGACATGTAAACCTTATTGCTGGCTTCTGTCGAGCATTTAGAGACGCGAGCATCGCGTCTCTACAACATAATCATAGAATGATTTATAGCAAATTATTTTTTAGAAATTTGAACATCAAGTATTGTAGAAACACTGTGCGTAACATCAGTAACTAAAAATATTTGACAGTTTCCATGTTACCCACAAAATTACAAAGCCTTAACTATCCATTTAAAGCCAGTTTTAGAAAAATCGTTTGAAAAGGCGGAACGGAAAATTGCTGTTGAGATTAAAAGTTTTTCTAGTGCCTCCACCATTTATGATTTTCACTTGGCAGTGGGGCAATTTATGAATTATCGTCTCGCTTTAAAAAACACAGAACCAAAACGGAGTCTTTATTTAGCAGTACCAATGGATACTTTTGACAGTTTTTTTACGCTAAAATTTGTCCAAACTGCTATTCAAGACTATCAACTCTATTTAATTATCTATGACATTGAAAAACAGGTAATTGTAAAATGGAAACCGTAGAAAAATACCGAGCTCATGTTCAAAAACTCATTGAAAAATACGGATATTTTTCATCTAATGATGATCTTGAAACACAAATTATCACTGATGAAAAACATGATCACTATCAATTAGTTCATGTCGGTTGGCATAATAACCGGCGTACTTATGGGTGCGTATTGCATATAGACATCAAAAACGACAAGATATGGATTCAGCATGATGGCACAGAAATCGGAATGGCAAATGAATTCGTGGCATTGGGTGTTCCCAAAGAAGACATCGTATTAGCTTTTCATGCGCCCTATAAAAGGCAATATACTGGATTTGCTATGGGTTAATTTGATGTACACTGGAGTCCAAAGCTTTAGCTTTGGCAATAGTTACAAAGCTGAAGCTTTGAAATCCATTAAACAATGGTTCAAAATATGAAACCATTATTCAAGTGACTTATCCCATGGCAGCGGTTCAACTACGGCAAGTGATTGATTTTTAAATACTAAAACATAACACATAGCCTTTGGATTTATCCCAAGGCTTGGGAAAGATTCGTGCGTAACATCAGTTAATTATCTGTATTGTCTTGAAAGCATTCGCCACCAACACAAACAATTTTTATGGAGTTAGTCCCCCCTGAAATGCCTTTTAAATCGCCTTTGGTAATAATTATTAAATCACCTTTGGTAATAAAACCACCGCGTTGTAATTCATTAACTACAATTTGGTTGGCGGTTAAAGCATCTACTTGAGAAAATATATCTTCAAATTCAATGGGATATACACCTCTATACAGTGTCACTTTACTACAAGTACTGCGGTGGCGTGACAAAGCAAAAATCGGTATACTTGAATTAATACGCGACATCCACAAAGGCGTTGCACCTGATTCAGTAAGTGCAGCAATGGCGGCAATATTTAAGTGATTTGCAGTGTACATAGCTGCCATCGCTGCGGCTTCGTCAATGCGATTAAATTGCCTTTCAAGGCGATGTTTTGATATCCGTGCCATTGGCTGTTTTTCCGCTTCACGGCATATTCTGTCCATTGCCATCACTGCTTTTTCGGGGTATTTGCCTGCTGCCGTTTCAGCCGAAAGCATGACAGCATCAGTTCCATCAAATACTGCATTTGCCACATCTGATACTTCAGCGCGGGTGGGAATCGGATTATCTATCATTGATTCCATCATTTGGGTGGCAGTAATGACGACTTTATTAAAATCACGCGCTTTTTTAATCAATAACTTTTGGGCAGACGGTAAATTCGCATCACCAATTTCTACACCCAAATCACCGCGAGCTACCATGATAGCATCGGCTGCTTTGATAATCTCTTCATGGTTAGTAATGGCTTCAGCACGTTCAATTTTAGCAATAATTCCTGCTTTGCTTTTGGCAGCTTCTAAGAGTTTACGGGCTTCGTGAATATCCGCTGCACTTCGAGGAAATGAAATTGCTATGTAATCGACTTGCATAGCAGCAGCGGTAATAATATCGGCACGATCTTTAGAGGTAAGCGCGCCTGCTGACAAACCACCTCCTTGACGATTAATACCTTTGTTATTCGATAGCTTTCCACCAACGATAGTTTTACAGTGGATTTCGCTATCAACAACCTTTTTAACTTCCAATACGATTCGCCCATCATCTAATAATAAATTATCACCTTTTTGTACATCTTTAGGCAATTCTTTATAAGTGATACCGACACAATGTTGATTACCCGCATTTTTGGGACAACTCGCATCTAAAGTAAATTTATCACCTTCATTGAGGACAATTTTGCCCTCATGAAAGCTTTCTGTACGAATTTTAGGGCCTTGCAAATCGACCATAATACCGATAGATTGTCCATAAGTCGCGCATTGGCGTACTTTGTCAAGTCGTTGCTGATGGATGTCGGCTGTTTGGTGAGAAAAATTAAGGCGTACCACATCAACACCTGCTTGGATGATTTTATCCAACATAACAGGATCATCAGTAGACGGTCCTAATGTGGCAATGATTTTGGTTCTTCTGAGCATAATTGTTGTTTTAACACTGGAAATTATTGCCCACGATCTTCAAGAATGGCGACTGCGGGCAATTTTTTCCCTTCTAAAAATTCCAAAAAAGCACCGCCACCTGTTGAGATATACGACACTTTCTCTTTAACATTGTACTTATCGACAGCTGCCAAAGTATCGCCGCCTCCAGCAATCGAAAACGCGCTACTTTCAGCTATTGCTTCTGATAATGCCTTAGTCCCATTCCCAAACTGATCATGTTCAAACACACCAACAGGACCATTCCAAACAATCGTTCCTGCTGTTTTGAGAATTTCAGCAAATTTATCAGAAGTTTTGGGCCCAACATCAAAAATCATTTCACTATCAGTCGCTTCATTGACTGCTTTCAGGGCTGCGGGAGCATTTGCATTATCAAAAGGGCTGACAGCACTCACCACAATATCGGTAGGCACGGGAATATCACCGCCTCGTGACTGAGCCGCTGCGGTCAGTTTTTTAGCTTCATCAATTAAATCTTTCTCATACAAGGATTTGCCCACATTATGACCGGCTGCGGCAATAAAGGTATTAGCGATGCCTCCTCCCACAATCAACTGATCCACAATTTTAGATAAGGATTCTAGCACCGTTAATTTGGTGGATACTTTGGAACCACCTACAATGGCAACCATCGGACGGGCAGGATTATCTAAGGCCTTACCTAATGCCTCTAACTCCCCTGCCAATAATGGGCCAGCACAAGCAACCGGTGCATATTTGGCAACGCCGTGTGTGGACGCTTGAGCGCGGTGAGCCGTACCAAACGCATCCATCACATAAACATCACACAAAGCGGCCATTTTTTTAGACAATTCATCGTCATTCTTTTTTTCGCCCTTATTAAAACGGACATTTTCGCAAAGCACTACTTCACCAGCACCTACATCTATACCATCTAACCAATCTTTAACCAGTTTTACCGGTTTACCCAGTAACTTTTCTAAATGCTCAGCAACGGGTGCCATAGAAGCCGCAGGATCAAATTCACCTTCTTTGGGACGACCTAAGTGAGACATTAACATCACTTTTGCGCCTGCCTCAAGGACATGTTTAATTGTAGGTAATGAAGCCTGAATACGAATATCACTGGCAACTTTGCCGTCCTTCAATGGCACATTCAAATCTTCACGAATGAGGACTCGCTTACCCGCAAGGTCTAAATCTGTCATTTTAATAATGGACATATTGACACTCCTTAATATAATTTTTCTCCACTGAGGGAGATTGTGGATTTAAGATTTTGACTCTGAGTTTTAAGATTATCGTAAGATAATGAGGATTTAATAATGTTTGCGTTAAACCTGACAGGTTTTAAAAACCTGTCAGGTTTGGTTTAAGTATTTTTGAAGTTATTAAACCCTCATTCCTAAGCGTCTCATTATTTTTTTTAAAGATAATAAAAAATGTAAAACATAAAAATAAATTACAAAATAATAATATTTTGATTTATTATCTAACATTTTGATTTAATTCTATTATAACTATTTATTTATGATTAAAATAAGCTATATTTTTGAATTTAATAGTCATTATTTGAGCATATTAGCAAATAACAAAAAACTTTTAAAGGCTTTAACGTTAAATATTTTAGAAATAAAGTAACATGGAGTCCTTTCTTTAAGTTTTTGCGCGTAAAAACTTAAACCTCTAAACCTTATTGTGTTATAATATAGAAAGAAATTTCCAAATCTAACACTATCCCAATTTTTAAGATTACTGGATATTTATACAGAGTACATAATAAGCTGCTTGCAAACTCTATTCAGTTCAGAATCCGATTTAATCAAATTGAAGTGACACTTGTAGAATTTAAAACCATGAGCGTACTTTTTATTAGTCTCAACCAAGGTTAAAACCTCCGCCTTCAGGCGGATAGATTTATCACCCAGATAGATTTAAACTAAGCATTTTTTGAGGAGAGGAAGTGCTTATGGATTATCGTTATGGCAGTCATACTGTCTATAATATAGAATACCACTTTGTGTGGGTTACCAAGTATCGTTATAAAATGTTAACAGGGGATGTCGCCTTGCGAGTAAGGGATTTCGTTCGCCAAACTTGCGAGGCCTTTGAAATTCGGATTATCAGCGGTGTCGTTAGCAAAGATCATGTTCATCTATTGGTATCGGCTCCTCCCACACTTGCTCCAAGCGAAATAATGAGACGAATTAAGGGGCGGGCTGCTCGCAAATTATTTGAGGAGTTTCCAGGACTGAAAAAACGGTACTGGGGACAACATTTTTGGGCCAGAGGATATTTCTGTGCGACAGCAGGACAAGTGACAGACGAGATGATCCAAAGTTATCTTGAACATCATTTTGAACCTAATCCGAATGATAATTTTAAGACGGAGCCATAAAACGGGGCTATTCGCCCCGTATCCCGGCTTTCAGCCGCCAAGCTCTCTAACCCACCCGTCTTTAGCGGGTGGTTGTTGAGTGTAGATTCTTTTGGGATAAATGAAGAAAAAGCACTATTTGTTACTCATCCTAAACAAGTGGCAAGTGTCCGTGCGCGTATTCATCAGCATTTACTCAATTCTTCTACAACGCCTTTAAAAATCCATTTAACCCACGCATTGTTTCAACGTTTTAAAAGCTTTGAGGGTATGCAGGGAGTGCAGATATGTTTTTTATACCCTGCTTCGCAGTTAGCTAATAAACTAGGAGAAGTACCACCAACTTGCTTAAGTGATGATTTAATGGCTCTCTGGTAATTTGCGTTGTAAAAAACAATAGTAAAAACATAATATTATAACTAACGGAAGCAAATAAGGGAATCATGACAGATTTTGATTCTTTGAATTAAACTCAGGCTTCTCCAATTTTTTCGTTCTTCGGATAATAGTGAAAAAGCAATGAAATGCAGACATATAAATGTTTAGTACTTCTTTCAACAGAACCTTTTCTATTTTGATGGAAGATAAATATATGTTTTGCAATCAATTAGTTACAAA
Organism: Candidatus Parabeggiatoa sp. HSG14; assembly: GCA_030378085.1. Classification (GTDB taxonomy): domain Bacteria; phylum Pseudomonadota; class Gammaproteobacteria; order Beggiatoales; family Beggiatoaceae; genus Parabeggiatoa. The sequence continues at coordinate 25,976 of JAUCGK010000004.1, read as the reverse complement.
CCACGCAAATTACCAGAGAGCCGATTTAATTATGTCACTTGATTTACTGAGCTATCCTCCATTGTCTGATGAATTACGCAAAACAGAAGAAAGTGCGGGCAAAGTCTTAGGACTCATAAATCCTCTCCTACTCAATCCCTCCAATATTTCAGAATTTTATAATGCCTTGTACAATTTACCCCCAACATTTGTAACCTTATTACAAATAGAAGTGATACAAGCGCGTTTAACTGAAAGTTTACAAGGCTTGATAGCGTTTGATTGTATCCACTTATTGGTAAAAACTTTAAGTGAAACAAAGTCTTTGACAACGACTCTTAATACTTTAGCTTGTGAACAAATTCGTGAAGTCATGCGAACTATTGTACAAAATCATTCATTAATGGGGGATGGCAAGCTAATCTCATACTCATCAGCCATGCCACTAGAAAAAATTAAAATTATGGCGAAACTCCCTTTTATTTGGTGAAGAGGGGCCAATTGGTCCATTGCACGTTTATGAGAAAAAACCATTACGATTAAATTTAACTTCTGCTATTGAACAAACAGGACAAGTACAAGTCCCTATTTCTATTCGTTATTATCGTTCAGATATACAAACAACAGAAAATTTAACAACACAACTGATATTGCATCTAAACACACCATAATTTCCAAAATAAATTTTGGACTCCAAATAATTTCCAAAATTTATTTTGGATGCAATAGTCAGAAAAGGATCAAAATATGAAATCCACTGCTCATGCTTTTAAATCTAAAGCCACACTTGCCTTAAGAAATACTAATTTGCAGAAAGCTTTAACTAGAACAAAAAGTCATTTCATTGATAAACGTCGTGCCACTGTCGATGCTTTGCCCGAATTTGATGCCCTGCGACAACGTGGTCGTGAAATTAAAGAACATACCTTAGCCCATTTAGATTTTTATCTGGAATATTTTGAAAAACAAGTCAATGCTAACGGTGGTCAAGTTCATTGGGCAGATACACCACAAACAGCCTCCGAACAGATTGTTTCTATTTGTAAAGCCGCTAAAGCACAATATGTCACTAAGGGTAAATCCATGATTAGTGAAGAGATTGCGGTAAATAATGCGTTAGAAAAAGCGGGTTTAAATGTCGTAGAAACTGATTTGGGTGAATATATCATTCAATTAGCCAAAGAACCACCTAGCCATATCATTGCGCCTGCCGTACACAAAACCCGTGACAACGTGTCTGATTTATTTTACAACCATCATCAAAAATTGGGATTCACTCAACGTCAAACAGAAATACCCACTTTAGTCAATGAAGCACGTCAGGTATTACGCGATAAATTTCTGAGTGCGGATGTTGGAATTACGGGCGCAAATTTTCTCATTGCTGAAACGGGTTCAACAGTGATTGTCACCAATGAAGGTAATGGCGATTTAACCAATACTTTACCGCGAGTACATATCGTCGTAGCAAGTATAGAAAAAGTAGTACCTACTTTGGAAGATGTCACGACATTACTGCGATTGTTGGCAAGAAGTGCAACAGGACAAGAAATTACTTCTTATACGACATTTTCCACGGGCCCACGTCGTTCTGAAGATTTAGATGGGCCTGATGAATTTCATGTTGTATTGGTAGATAATGGGCGTTCAGAAATGCTCGGTAATGAATTTCACGAGATGTTACGTTGCATTCGCTGCGGTGCTTGTTTAAATCATTGCCCAGTATACGGTTCTGTGGGAGGACATGCTTATGGATGGGTTTATCCAGGGCCAATGGGTTCAGTATTGACTCCATTGATGGTTGGCTTAAAAGAAGCTGGGAGTTTACCCAATGCTTCGACTTTATGTGGACGCTGTGAAGATGTTTGTCCGATGCACATTCCCTTGCCCAAATTGTTACGCCATCATCGTGTTAAAGAATATGAAGCTAAACTCTCTCCCGCTCGTGGACGCTGGGCATTGAAATTATGGGCTTTTTTTGCCAAACGACCTCGCCTTTATCACCGTGTTGCAGCCTTAAAAATACGCCTCTTAAGCAAATTAGGATATCGGCAAGGCTCATTTCGTCGTTTACCCTTTGCCAGCAATTGGACAGCAACCCGCGATATGCCAGCACCACAGGGAGAAACTTTTATGGAGGCATGGAAAAAAGCAAAATCTCCTCCTCATTAATTTTAATGAAATGCATTGAAAAATGGTGCGTCCTATATACCATTGGAGCGTAGGGTGGGTAGGAACGAAGTGGAAATCCACCATTCATAAAGGCTCTTTCAACTTGTTTTGGTGGGTTTCGCTCTACCAACCCTACGCTCGCTGATTCAGGCAATAAAATTCTTTGATTTTGTTAGCAACGTATTCACCGAGTTTAACCGGTACCGCATTGCCTATCATTTGTTCTAAATCGGTTTTGGTGCCTTTGAATTTAAATTCTTTCGGAAATGTTTGGAGATAACTACGTTCAATCGTGGTTAATGGTCTGACGTTTTCAGTAATATCCACCGCATCGCCGGAGTGTTTTTTATAGCCTTTGGGAATGGGTCTATTTACGCCGCGAATGGTTGGGCTGGGTTCATAAATACTAAATATTGCTCTTCTTTTATAACTCCAAGGATGGCGATAATAGTATTCAATGCCTAATTCATTACCTAAATAATCAAAAATAGTCATCGGCTTGTCAGTTAAGTATTGGTTGAGATGATAATCCAAAAAACCATCTGGTGTCGAGAGCAAACCTACTAAAAAAAATCGTTTCCTCAATTGAGGCACACCACAATAACTCGCATCTAAGATTTTATAGGAAAGACCATATTCAGCTTCTTTAAATATCTTCAAAGCTTTTTGTAAGGTAACACTTTTAGTAATCCTTTCGACATTTTCCATTACAAACCACGTTGGTTTAACCTGTGCAATAATGTTAGCGAATGCAATGGTTAAATCAGCACGGCCTAGATTTTCATCGCGTTTACCGGCACTAGAAAAATCTTGACAGGGTGGCCCTCCAATGATTATATCAGGTTGATAATCCTTAAATATTTGGTAGTCTGAAATTTGGGATAAGTCCATTAAAAACGCATCATGGTCAAAATTATTCTGATAAATTTCCATAGTTGCTTGCCAGTTATCAATTGCTGCTACAATTTCAAAGCCAGCATTTTGGAAACCTGCTGATAAGCCGCCGATACCAGCAAATAAATCAATTACTTTCATAATCATCAAAATAAGTTGGGTGAATTATAGATGATAGCATCAAATCGTCTTTCCGGGCTTAACAAGTTTTGCCCACCACCTAAAATAATATGTTTAATTTCTGATTGTTGTATTCTTGGTTGGGTTAAAAATTTGCCTTTCATGTAAGGATGAGTGATTTTACCATTTCCACCAGTTCTACCGGTGGCTATTCACATTTAACACCTATCGGGGTTAAAACCAAGCGGTTGAGCGTTTTTTGAATTTTTCGTACCGTGTCTCCCAAGCCCGATAGGGCTTGAATGTGAATAGCCACAGGTGAAACCTGTGGAATAAGAAATCGGGAAATTATTTCATGACCATTCCTTAGTTTGATTTCAAGTCCTCTTAAACAGTTTCCAGAAACAGTGTTTTGTGTAACTATGTCGGCTCTGGGAATGTTACCAATTAACAGTTGTTGATAGGGTGTGTAAGGTGTTTCAAATGCAAAAAATAATTCTTCAGATTTAGGCGTTATTCCAAATAGTGATTCTGAGGTAATGCTGGCATAAATTACTTTTAAGTTTTTGTCTAATTTCAAGTAAACATTCTCAAGGTTCTTATCGCTCATGTAACAGGCTAAGGCAACTGGAAATGAGGAATTAAATTGGTTTTTGCCCCAACTTTCTTTTTTGGAAAAATCTCGATTAGAATGTTCTATGCCAAATAATCTTGGTTGTTTGATAATTATTGTTAGCATTTGTATTTTTTCTCATTTGTCTGAATCAGAATGTCCAGAATTTTAGGATCAGCAAAGACATAGTACAACGAATTGACGAAATAAGCGAATTAAAAGCAAGGCTTAACTCGTTTTGGTGGGTTTCGCTATAGCGAAACCCTCTCCCTAGCGCAGTATGGAAACCAGAAAATTTAAGTCTTGGATTTATCAGATTTAGAAGGTGGTACATAAAGAGAAATTATCTGAAAATCCAATTTTTGTACTCGAAAAAATGGTTTTGTTGGTTTTTCAGTGGTAATAAATTCATCTACTTTTGCCTCAATAGCGGCACTAAGGTGAAGCGCATCACACGGTGCTAAATCATATTCACTGGCTAATGCTATGGCTTTCTCAACCAAAGCAGAGTTGATTTCAATAGATAAAGTTGCACTTTTGAAGAAATCTTCATAAAATGCAATTTCTTTTGACTGTTTATGAAATCGTGCTTTAGGGAGTAATTCTAATTTCAACAGATCACTTACAACGAATTTTCTATCTGGGGCAGCAACAATATTAAAAGCTTTTTTTCCTTCTTCTAACGGACTTTGAAAAGCTTTTATCAAAACACCAGTGTCAAGAAAAGTCTTTTTATCCTGTTGTTTCATATTTCATATCCCACTCGCCGTTTTCTGACTTCTTCGTTGATTTCATCCGAATTCAACAAAGGCATTCCTTCAGCAAGTGCTTCTTTCCTTAATTGCATCAATCTTCGAGCCAGTGGTGTTTCCGCTTTTTCCGGTTTATCGCTAAAATCTTTGACCAACCTTTTTTGGTACATTTTACCTAAATTAAGTCGTGCTCCTTCAAATCCTTTTTTTGCTGCTTCATTAAACCAATACCATGCTTGTTCAACATCTTCGGCTAGGTTGTCACCGTTTAGGTATAACAATCCTAAAGCATTTTGCGCTTGTACATCTCCCTGTTTTGCTTGTTGTAATAATTGATTGATACTCTTAATAGTTATCATAATGTTATTTTATTCCCTTTTTAATTTTTAAACTCGGATGACACAAATTATTTATTAATCTGTTGTACTCAGTTTGTACTCAATTAATTCGTGGTACTTTATTCAAACAACTACCACATTTTGAACAAGATTAAACGGATTAAAGGATTGCCAGGATTAATCATCGTTAATTGTCTGAATCAGAATTTTCAGGATTTTAGAATTAACAAAAAATAGTACAACGAATTTGAAAAGATCACAACGAATAGCTTAACACATTTTTCACTTTATTCGTTGTTTGTTTTTCAAATTCGTTGTACTCCTTATTCGTTGTTTGTTTTTAAAATGGGCGTTCCGCCACTGCGTTTCGTTGTACTCGCCTTCACACTTTCGTAAGAAAAACTGACGCACTTGCTTTGTGCCTAACATCTTAATAATTATTAGGATTAATCACTGATGTTACGCAGATAGCTTTCAAACTGGAGTGCAAAATTGAGGACACCCCCCTAACCCCCCGTACACAGGGGGAAGTCCCAAAATAGAAAAATTAAAGCAAAGTGTCAAATGATGTTTGGTTCCACCCGTGTACGGGGGGTTAGGGGGGTATCCCCAAAATCTGTTACAATCCGCAAAATTTCATTTTGCACTACTCTGGTATTCACTTTTGAAGTACAGTGCGTAACATCAGTTAATCACTTGTAATTCTGGTAGTGACAAATCAAATACACTATCACGAGAAACTAATACCAAGTGATATTCTATTGCTGTGGCAGCAATAATGGCATCGGGTAATTTGAGACGCTTAGTCATGCGGCGCAATTGAATAACCTTATTTACCACTATCTCATCACAAGGGAGAATTTCCACCAGTGATAGAAATTCGTTAATTGTGGTTTCTTCATCTGGACTGATATCAGGATAACCCAACAATTCCATACGGGTAATTTCACTAACAAAACGTGGCTTATCCTTCATATCTATTTGAAATATAGTTATTATTTTCTCTTCTCCTTTGAGAAAATCAAGTACCGCGTTGGTATCTAATAAAAAATTATCCATCCCATTCTTGCCTCATTTGTCTTTGTAATTGGACAGAATCACCACCAAAACGGGAGGAATTTTTGAGTGTACCGGCTAATTTCAGTAGGGCATCATCCTTAGAAATTTTTGGAGTCTCTAATGAAGAATGAATGACTAATATCACTTCTGCTTGTCCTACTGGGATACGGTGCGGCAAGGTAAAAGTAATTCTGTGGTTTTTGGGAATATGTAAAGTTCTTGCAATTGTTTCCATATTATTACCTCTTTATAAAGAAATGCCAATTTATGATGATAATTTTAATGAATGTGTTGTACTTCTCATAAAATTCGTCAAACACTGAATATTGAGTATTGAGTACAACGAAACGCAGTGGCGGAACGCCCATTTGAAAAAATCACAACGAATGGCTTAACACGCTTTTGACTTTATTCGTTGTTTGCTTTTCAAATGGGCGTTCCGCCACTGCGTTTCGTTGTACTCCTTATTCGTTGTTTGCTTTTCAAATTCGTTGTACTTCTTATTCGTTGTACTCCTTTCTCTAAATCATTCGTGGTACTTTATTCAAACAACCGCCATCCATGAGTATATAGTACAGCGAATTACGGGCCGATAAACTAATAAATCTAAAAAATGATGTCGGTTAAAATAATGGTTAATTCGTTTATCCACGTAATTCGTTGTACTCCTTTCTCTAAGTCATTCGTGGTACTCTATTCAAACAATCACCATCCCGAAGAAGGGAGTAGCAATCAATAGCAGGAAAGCGAAGGGAGCTAACTGACCAAAAAATCCTGTTAATCACTTAATCCGTTCAATCCTGTTCAAACTGCTTGATTTATAAAATGCGATCTAATTCATCGACTGGATTATCGGGGACTTTGGCTAACACAGCACGACAAGCATTAATATCAACACGTTTTGCTCGTTCCTTTAATAAGTTTTGGGATTCCCATAATGTTGATAACTTTTCTGCTATCGTGTTGACGAAAAGTTGATTAGTTGAAATCTGTTTTTGCGTGGCTATTTTTTCCGCTTGTTCTAACAAATTGTCTGGTAAATCAAGGATATATTGACTCATGTTTAATGTTCCTCCTGTATTTGTGCATAAAATGCAGATGGGGAAAGAATTTGAAAGTTAAAACGTTTGGTGGCTGGTAAAAAATCTTTCCGGTTAAACGTAATAATAGCTTCTGCTTGTCCATTAGCCGCTACCTCTAAAACCATTTCATCTTTAGGGTCATTCAATTGAGGTCGCCATAAAAAAGGGATTTTTATTTTCTTGCCTCGTGCTGCTAACATGTCCAAAATAGTATCGATGTCTTCGATTTGTAAATGGTTAGCTGCTAATTGTTCTTCACGTTTGAGTACCGCTTCATATTCTAAAAATAGGGGAATAGATAGCAAAATTTGTAAACGTGGATCGTCTTCTATTACCAATTTTAAGAGTTGAAAAGAGGCACCGCGTCGAGAACGTAAACTGGCTACTATAATGTTGGTGTCAAAAACAACAAACTTTTTTAACTTGTTCATATTGTTATTTATATGTTTTGGTGGGTTTCGCTGTCGCTCTACCCACCCTACGCTCGCTACTCCTTATTCGTTGTTTGCTTTTCAAATTCGTTGTACTCCTTTATCTAAGTCATTCTACTCTATTTAAACAATCACCGCATTTTGAACAAGATTACACAGATTAAAGGATAATCAGGATTAATCATAGTTAATTGTCTGAATCAGAATTTGCGGAATTTTAGAATTAACAAAAAATAGTACAACGAATTTAAAAAATCACAACGAATGGCTTAACACATTTTTCACTTTATTCGTTGTTTGCTTTTCAAATGTACTCCTTAGTGGGTTTCCGCTTCGCTTCTACCCACCCTACGCTCGCTATTACTCCTTAAAGCTGAAGCTTTGGACTCCAGAATAAAATGACTGTAGCGAACCTGCACGATACTTGCTCATCACTTGCTCATCAATCAAAGGGCTTACTCCTCAACAAATTAACCACAAACACTGCTGCAACCTCAGCCGCATATTTCTGCCATTTATCATTTTTATCCGGATTTGCCCAATCACAAATGCCTTTAACCATAAGAAATCTGGGGCGTGATTCGGCTTTATAAGCAGCCAAGGCAGCACCATAACTCTCCATTTCTACACCAATCAGTTTTGTCCAATTGTTTTGTAGCTCTGGAATTGTTTGAGTGTCTGCAATCACCTTTTCGCCCGATGCGACTGGCCCCCAATGAATATCTGGTATTTTATTTTTACCATCAGGACGGGAAATGGGTGGAGACATTTTAAAATCAAAATCTTTAGTTGCTTCCAAAAGTGTGTGATCTGGACGTAGCACTTCATCGCGTCGCTCTGTACCCCTATCTGTTATTTTACTTTGCTCATAACCGATAATTTGATCAGGTATAATTAAATCTCCTAAATCTCGTTTGTTTCTTTCTTTCACTCCACCCATGATACCGGTAAGAATAATCAGACTTGGTTTCCAAGTGTCAATGACTCGTGCCGTTGCTATACCTGCTGCAACATTACCCATATTGTCTAGGCACAATAAAACCACTTGATAAGAACTTTCTGTATTATCGTGACGCAAATTAGATTTGTAAATGGTACGGTGTTTGATTTGCACTTTTTTAGGGGCATCCAAATAACGCAAAACGGCATTTCGTTCTTTATCAAGTGCCGTTATGATCACTACATCTACTAATCTCTTATTTTTTGGTGGCGGTATTGATCCTTTATTTTTTTTTATCTTCTCAATTCCATCCAATAACTGGCTAATTGGAACTCGTTCTTTAAGCTCAAAGATTGGAATAACTTTTTCGCCCATTTCTTCGGCATTTATTAAATTTTTATAGGGAATAACAACAGTTTTATAGGGTACTTGTTCAACAGCATTAATTTTGGGTATGGATTTATGTAGATATTCAAATTGTTTACGGATAGCAGTTAAGAACTTACGCCGGGTTGTGGATTCACCAATTACCCAAATGAAAATTTTCCCGTCTTCAGTATCAGATTTTATTAACGCTTTGTTGTCTCCTTGTGCCAATACCACGCCACTATGCCAGTAAGTTTTTTTGGAGATAAATTTTTGCATTCGCACGATGAAACGAGACATAATGCTGCTGGGCAATATGTCGTAGTGGTATTGGAAAGCGAGGCTGTTGTCGTAATCCCAGTTGATATCTGGTTCTTCTTTGGAAAGTAATTCTGGAATCAAGAATTGTTGCCGGTTGGAATCTTTTATCTCGAAGCAGAGTTCAAACTTTTCCATTATGTCGATAATAATACATTGTCTATCTTTTGGGTAATTATTTTGATCTAATAAAGTTCCCAATTGCTCAAGTTTTAATATGCCTTTACTTTGGTTGAGGGCAAAGGAGTTAAGTAGTTTGTAAACACCTTCCGTTACCCATTCGGGATTTAAGATATTGGTATCACGAAGTTGCGGGTGAAGTTTGTCTTCGCGGAAGTTGAGAACGATGCCTAAGTCATGCAGGAAGTCAATCAAGGTGTGTTGGCTGAGTTCATCTGGTACATTTTGCTGTTGGCACATCTGTACATATTCATCATAGTCGATAAAATCCTGCGCCATGTTTTCCAGTGCTTGTTTTACTTGAAACCAATCACTTGGGAAAGGGTCGTGAACATGTTCGATGTTATCTAATTGATATTTAAGATTTTCTTTTAGTTCGGAAATACCTTTGTTCGTTTTGCAGGATATGTCAAAGAAGGTTTTAAGGCTGGGGTATTTGGCCTTTAAACCACGTTTGTTGATGTCTAATGGATGTTCATCGGTTTTGTTGATGGCGATGATTATGGGGGAGTCGCCGCCAAAACTTTGAATGAGTTTTAACCAATATTCTACCCGGCTTTCTTGTTCACCTTGGCGAGCATCAAGAACTAGAATGTAGAGGCTGCGTTTGGTGAGGAAAAATTGGTGGGTGGCGTGCATAATTTCTTGGCCACCGAAATCCCAGATGTTAAGGCGAATACCTCCTTTTTTTACCCTGAAAAGCCATTGCTTGATTTGAATGCCTTCGGTTTTATTTTCAGCATCGTTATAAATATATTTGGTTAAGCGGTTGACTAGGGAAGTTTTGCCAACTCCGCCTTGACCGACGATTAGCATTTTGGCTTCGTTTAGGGGTTGTTTTTTAAGTTGGAAGAAGTAGTTGGTGATTTTTGTGGGGTGTTGATGATCCCTTAATATTTCTGAGGGAATTGGTAAGGGGTTGCTTTTTAAATATAATCCCAGATATTCGTCATCTTTATCCGCAATATTTTCCTCTATTTTTTTGGCTAATTGAGCGATTTCTGCTGGCAAGGTCATCAGTTGATTGAATCCAAGGTCTAGCATTTGCAAATTGACCAATTGAGCGATTTTCGCTGGCAAGGTCGTCAGTTTATTGACACTAATCTTTAGCGTTAGCAAATTGACCAGTTGACCTATTTCCGCTGGCAAGGTCGTTAGTTGATTGTAATAAAAGTTTATCCATCGCAAATTGACCAGTTGACCGATTTCTGCTGGCAAGGTCGTCAGTTCATTGCTGGCAAGGTGTAGTACTTGCAAATTGACCAGTTGACCGATTTCCGGTGGAAAGGTCGTTAGGTTATTGCCGCCAAGGTATAGTCGTTGCAAATTGACCAGTTGACCGATTTCCGGTGACAAGGTCGTTAGGTTATTGCTGGTAAGGTTTAGTTCTTGCAAATTGACCAGTTGACCGATTTCCGGTGACAAGGTCGTTAGGTTATTGTTGATAAGGTTTAGTTCTTGCAAATTGACCAGTTGACCGATTTCCGCTGGCAGTTCTGTTAATTCTTTGCCACCAAATTCAAGCCCTATTACCTCTTTTTTAACCGCTTTTTCAATGATTTGTAATAATTTATTCATAAATTTTAATAATTGGGGTCAGAGTAGCATTAATTACGGTCGTCTCCTCTCATATTAATTTTACTCTGACCCCAATTATTTGACCCCAATTATTCCCAATTATTCAAAAAAAAATGTTGTCCATTCTACTCTGTAGATTAACTAACTGATGTTACGCACTGTACTTCCAAAAGTGAATAAAGGAGTGCAAAATTTATTTTGCGAGGAGTTACACTCTAGTTGGCAAAATAAATTTTGCACTCCTGTTTGGAAGCCATCTGCGTAACATCAGTAACTAATTTAGCATTTAGTTGCAAGCCAAACTGATCTATCATCTTTGCCCCATGAGCTGATAACAGATTTATAATGCCCCACAGGGACGCTTCACCGGTTTACCTGATTGGTCAAAACACTGCTGACAAGTCCCAGGGAAATCTTGGATAAACAGATTTAACATTTCAGGATTGTCCTGAAAAACGGTTATCCAGACAGACCAAAAACCTTTGGCTTGAGCTAATCTTTTAACCGTTCTAATAGTTGCACCATTTTGTAAATCAGTGTAAGCCTCTTTAGCAATCTCCCAAGCCTCACGACGCTGAAGTAAACGAGGATCATTTTCAGAACAAGTATTCTGACTTAAATTAAAAAGTTCTAAGCTTTTCAAAGCTAAACGCTGTTGTTGGGGCGTTAGTTTTGGATGAGGAATGATCGAGCCATCGGCATCATACTCAAAAGCCCGAAAAGTATTATCTTGATCAGGCCAGTAATATTCTCTCGCTATAATATCCGTATCCCCTTTTGCACTATTACAATGCACACAAGCTAACAAAAAGTTATTCCAGTCTAATTTATATTGAGGGTGATGGGATTTGGGTTGTATATGTTCTACATGAAGCCCCGCCGAAAGGTGCATTTCGCAATATGAACAATATCTCCCTAATCGTTCCTTTAAATAAGGACTGGCTTCTTGATATTTCGTAAAACGGATTGGTTTTCCACTTTCATCAGTTGGTTGATCACCACGTTCAACGGGACGCATTGTCATCATCTCCTAATCCAGCCACTTCACGTTTCATTTGTAGAAAAGCATGATAGGCAATGTTATCACTATAAGGTGCAGCTAATTCATTCAAACGCGCTTTTAGTCGTTCAAGTTCATCTGGTGCTGTTTCCTTAGCTTGTTCTAAGAGCCGATAATATTCTCTTGCCGCTACTACCATTTTCAAGCGATGTTCGCTTTGTGGTGAATTAGCGACTCCCATTACCCATTCTAGAATGTCTTCAACGCCTTTATTGTAATAATCCCCAATGTTTTCATCGTTCAAGTTAATCACTTCACCTTGTTTTAATGATTGAATGATGATGGGAGAATGGGTGGTGACAATAAACTGAATTTTAGGAAAGCTATTTCTTAATTGTTCTATTATTGTTCGTTGCCATTCGGGATGTAGATGTAAATCAATTTCATCAATGAGTACGATGCCAGGTGTTTCGAGTACCGCTTTTTCGCCCAAATGTGCATTCAAGACGGCCGCTCGATAAGCAATATCGGCTACCATTGTCAATATAGTCCGCTGCCCATCGCTCAACATATAAGCGGGCAGTTTCAACCCATTAGTAAACGTCGCTATGAACATATCCAATTGAACACTAAAATAAACCGATTCACATCCTTCTAAGCAATTTTTTACTGAGTCTCGTAAACCTTCTAACACTTGGAGAAGTGCTTGTCGTTGTGAGGCTTCAATTTCCATGGTTTTTATCCAACCCATCAGCATTTTTTCATTTGAAGCTGTTTCCAGACAGTCCACATATCCAGAAGTAGGAGAGCCTGGTTTAACCAGTTCGACTTTATCTTTTTTCTGAAGCCAAAGTCTAGCTGTACTGTAGTAGCTTAATAAAGGCAGTATAACTGGCTTGCCATCTCTCACTTTTTTCTGTAATTGTTCACCATATTGAATAATCGTTTTTGCATATTGGCGTGTTGTTTTGCCATGTGTTTTATTTAAACGACGTTCCCAGCTTATAGTGTTTGAATCATTAATATTCCCGATACAATGCACAATAGCCGGATGTTGAGGAATGAGTTCTGTAATTTGACCTGATTGGCGATAAACATGGCGTACTTCTTCCTCTCTGATGGAACGAGTTCCAATACCATCAAAACCGAGCAACAATGATCCCATGCCCACCGCCAAAGCATCTAATATAGCCGTTTTACCGCTACCATTATTGCCAATCAGCACATTAAATTGAGATGAAAATTTTAATTTTTTATGTACAAAACCTTTAAAATTTTGCACTTCAAGAGACTCAATTTTCATTATAATCATCTCCTATAATTTTTATTATTGAGGATTTTGACGTAGCCAAGGATGTTGTACAGCAGATTTTTAACCGTACAGTCCAAAAAAAATCCAAAGCTAAAGCTTTGGACTCCTTTAATATAAAACATTAGACTAAATAAAAACTTTATCCACAAGTTGGATTATGTCTCGCTTCAACTATTAACCGTTTCATTTCTCGCACTGCTGATGCAAAACCACTAAATAAAGCACGCGCCACAATTGAGTGACCAATATTCAACTCGCATACATCAGGAATTACAGCAATATCGGCAACATTGTGGTAATTGAGTCCATGTCCTGCATTAACTTGTAGCCCTACTTCAACGCCGTGCTTTACTGCGATGAGAATGCGTTGATATTCTTGTTGACGGATTTGCTCATCAGTTGCATCGGCAAAATGTCCGGTATGAATTTCTATCACTGGCGCACCCACACGGGCTGCCGCATCAATTTGCGTTTGATCAGCATCAATAAACAAAGAAACCCGTGTTCCAACCGCTGCTAATTGTTGGCAACCCTCTTGGATACGATCCATTTGGCTTAAAACATCAAGCCCACCTTCCGTTGTCAACTCCTCGCGTCGCTCTGGTACGAAACAAACATCTTGAGGGCGAAGACGTTCAGCAAAGGTTAACATTTCCTTCGTGACAGCCATTTCCAAATTCATCCGAGTCAGCAATATCTCTTTAAGCATAAGAACATCGCGCTCTTGAATATGTCTGCGATCCTCACGCAAATGTAAAGTAATCAAATCAGCACCTGCTTGCTCTGCCTCAATAGCTGCTTGGATTGGATCAGGGTAACGAGTGCCACGCGCTTGTCTGACAGTCGCAATATGATCAATGTTAACTCCCAAACGAATAGGAGTCATAGAGGATGTATTGTGTATGTTTTCCATAAATCGCTCCTTATCTCATCATCCAGATAAATTTTAGTCTTTTTAACCATTCTGTACGCCCAAACCTGAAAGTTTGGACTCCAACCTTGCAAAGATTAATTTTTCTGGATATTTATACAATTAAGAATTGGTAATTGATAATTAAATTTGTCCATAAGTACATCAATTGAATACCATTGGTTCTAGTGGTAAGCCATTACGCGCCCAGTTAATTATTCCCCCATATAAGTTATAAACATTGTCATACCCTTGCTGTGCCAGGTACATGCAAGCTTGGGCAGAGCGAGAACCTGTGCGACAATAAAATACCACTCGTTCATTTTTTGGTACTTCATTGAGGCGTACTGGTAAAACACTCAGTGGTAAAGGTTTACACTTTGGAATAGAGGCTTGTGCCATTTCTTGTGGAGTACGCACATCAATTAACAGAGGAGGAATTTCCTCTTCTAACCATTGGGCAAGTTCATTAGAATCTATATTTTTGACAAGCATAATAACTCCCTTATTTTAGTTAATGATAATATTCTCAAAATTTGGGCTTATATTGTTTTATTTAAAGGGAGAAGTGTATTATCTTTAAAATTGGGAATTAAAAATTAGGAATTGGTACAGTTTAAAAATTGTAATTTGTTTTATTTTTATTTTTAAAAATTAATTCTTTTTTAATATTCTTGTTCCCTTTCTCCCTTTGATGAGTCCAGTGACAGAGTTCAAAGCGAGGCTTTGTCCAATATCACTGACAAGGAAATTGATTTATGAACCATATTAAACAGTTATATGAACATTCACTCTCTTTACTAACCGATTTGTATCAATTGACAATGGCTTATGGCTATTGGAAAACCAATACAATTAATAAAGAGGCAGTATTTACTCTATTTTTTCGTAAACAACCGTTTTATGGGGGCTATACCATAGCAGCGGGTTTAGAAACAGTACTTGAATATCTTGAAGATTTACATTTTACCAAAACCGATTTGGATTATCTTGCTACATTAATGGGGAGTGATGACAAACCTTTATTTGAACAGGCATTTCTTGACTATCTCGGCAAATTGCGCTTTGAATGCGATATTGATGCAATGCCAGAAGGCACTGTGGTATTCCCTCACGAACCACTCTTGCGAGTACAAGGCCCATTATTGCAATGTCAATTATTGGAAACAGCATTACTTAATATTGTTAATTTTCAAACGCTTATTACAACAAAAGCCGCACGAGTCTGTCAAGCGACTCAAGGTGAGCCGGTGTTGGAATTTGGTTTACGGCGGGCGCAGGGCATAGACGGTGCATTAACCGCTAGCCGAGCTGCTTATATTGGAGGTTGTGCTGGAACTTCAAATGTATTAGCAGGTAAACTTTATGGCATTCCCGTTAAAGGCACGCATGCTCATAGTTGGATTATGTCCTTTGACAGTGAAGACGAAGCATTTCGAGCTTATGCCGAAGCCATGCCCAATAATTGTATTTTTTTAGTCGATACTTTTAATACTATTGAGGGCATAAAAAAAGCGATTAAAATGGGACAATGGTTACAAGAAAATGATTATCAATTAATTGGTATTCGTTTAGACTCAGGCAATTTTGTCAGTCTCAGTCAAAAGGCAAGACAATTGCTTGATGAGGCAGGATTTAAACAAACACGTATTGTTGCCAGCAATGATTTAGATGAACTTACGATAGCCAATCTTAAAGCAGCAGGTGCTAAAATTGATTTGTGGGGTGTTGGCACTAAATTAATCACCAGTTATGATCAGCCGGCGTTGGGAGGCGTGTATAAACTCACTGCCATTCGTGATTCGGCAGAGGGAGAATGGCAACACCGCCTCAAAATCTCAGAAGAACCGGCTAAAACCTCTAATCCCGGATTATTGCAAGTACGCCGCTTTAGTGATAGCCAACAAAATGAGTTTATCTGTGACATGATTTATAATCAACTACAACCTCCTATTAAAGAACCCCATTTGGTGAGTCTGAATGCTTTTTCTCATCATCCCGATTTAGTAGAAGGACATACCACTTTACCGAAAAACGCACCCTATCAAGATTTACTTATCCCTGTAGTACGCAAAGGTGAACCTGTGATAAAGTTACCATCGCTTACACAAATTCGTCAACACTTACAAGAACAACTTGCCCACTGCCATGAAAGTATTAAACGGTTAGACATGCCAGAAACTTATCCCGTACACTTGGAAATGAATCTTTACTATTTAAAGCAAAAGCTGATTGATGAGGCACGTCACAATGAACCTAGAGATATACTCTAAACGTTCAAGTTTTCGGATTTTAAGACCTGACAGGTTTTGAAAACCTGTCAGGTCTTTTCTAGCGTTTTAGTGATTCAAAAAAAATGAAAACTTGAACTAAATCTTCAGTTTAAGAATGGATTCTTGGAGTCCAAGATTTATCTTCTAGTTCCAACACTCCAGCGTGATCGTCACTTCGTTCCGTTACTTCGTTTGGAACATATATTGTGACGCTCCAGCGTCACTCATTTATATAAGGACGCTGGAGCGTCCTGAACTAGGTTCCAACGCTGGAGCGTTGGAACCAGAAAAACTGACAATAGACTAATTATGAATGGACTAATGACTGCAATATTACTCGACATTACTTTTGTAGTGGGCGTATTTGCCTTACTTTTTTATATCGGTTTGTATTTTATGCAAGATAAAATACTATTTTGTCAACGCCCACTTCAAACTGCCATACAAGACTGGATTATCCAAACCTATCCCGATTCTGAGATAGAAATAACAACAGATAGCGGCATTCAACTACATGGTTGGTTACTTAAAAAATCGCACCAAGAAAAAACGCCTTTGGTGATTTATTTTGGTGGGAATAGTGAAGAAGTTTCCGGAATGGCTTACCATTTTGAACGTTTTGCGGATTGTTCGTTGTTACTTATTAATTATCGAGGTTACGGTTTAAGTGAAGGGAAACCTTCTGAAAGGAACCTGTTTAACGATGCTGAAACAATTTTCGATAACATCATTCAAAGACAAGACATTGATCCCAATGGTATTGTTGCGATGGGACGAAGTTTAGGTACAGGGGTTGCTGTCCATTTGGCAGCACGTCGCCCTTTGAAAGGCGTTATTTTAGTATCACCGTATGATAGCATCTTTCGTGTTGCACAACGTCATTTTCCTTTTGTTCCCATAAAGTTACTTCTTAAAAATCCCTTTAATGTCATCAAACTCGCACCCTCAATAACGACACCAATGTTAGCTTTAGTTGCCCAACAAGATACCTTGATTCCAGCCATTCATTCCCATCGCCTTGCCAACAAATGGGGAGGTGCTACTAAAATTAAACAAATTGAAAATGCGAATCATGACAACATTCCAGACAACGAAATCTATTGGAACGCAATTAGAGATTTTTTAGGGCGTTTATTGAAGTGAAACATTAAAAGTGAAACTCAACAACAGCGGCAAACCCATCAAAAGGAAAATACCGATGAAATACATTAAAGTAGGTGCAGCTACCCTCAATCAAACTCCTCTTGACTGGAAAGGCAACAAAAAAAACATTATAACCGCTATCGAAGCTGCCCGCGCCGACAAAATAAGCATTTTATGTCTACCCGAATTATGTATTAGCGGTTATGGCTGCGAAGACACATTTTTAGCTTTTGGCACATTAGTACAATCTCAGCAAGTACTTCATGATATTGTACCTTATACTAAAGATATTATTGTGGCAGTTGGTTTACCATTATCGTATCACAACCGCGTTTATAATACGGTTTGTTTACTTGTGGATGGAAAAATTGGGGGATTTGTTGCTAAACGCTTTTTACCAAGTAGCGGCATCCACTACGAACCACGTTGGTTTCACCGTTGGCCCCAAAATGTTCATTCTGAAATTGAGCTTAATGGGGAACATTATCCCATTGGTGATATTTATTTTAGCTGTGGCAGCGTGCGTATTGGGTTTGAAATTTGTGAAGAAGCTTGGGTTGCCAATCGCCCTGGCATTAAGCTCGCTGAAAAAGGCGTGGATATCATTCTTAATCCCAGTGCCAGCCATTTTGGTTTTGGAAAATATAAAATTCGTGAGCGATTTATACTAGAAGGTTCACGGGCATTTAGTGTCAGCTATATTTATACTAATCTACTTGGTAACGAAGCAGGACGCGCTATTTACGATGGTAACGCCATGATCGCAACAGGCGGACAACCTTTAGCCAATAGCAAACGTTTCAGTTTTTCCGACTATCAATTGGTCAGTGCTTTAGTGGATGTTGATTTAACGCGCATGTCACAAGCACGAACCAGCGATTGGGTACCTGACTTAACAAACCGTATCCGTATTCCTTTTGATTATCCGCAAGTTTCTCCCAGCCAAAATATTGCAACGCTACCACTATGGGAACAAAGTGCTACTATAAAGGAAGAAGAATTTACTCGTGCTGTCAGTCTTGGTTTATTTGATTACCTACGCAAAAGTCGTTCTCAAGGCTTTGTTCTCTCCTTAAGCGGTGGTGCTGATTCCTCGGCTATTGCCTGTTTAGTCCGTTTAATGGTTGAACTCGGTGTTGCAGAACTAGGTATCAAAGACTTTTGTGCCAAACTCAACTATAAACTACTACCAACCACAACGATCACTGATCTCGTCAAATCATTGCTCACCTGCGTTTATCAAGCAACCGAAAACTCCAGTGAAACCACAAAACTGGCAGCTACCAGCCTCGCAAAAGGCATCGGTGCCGATTATATGATCTTAAACGTCAACGCTTTAGTAAAAGGTTATGTGCAATTGGTTTCCACTGCCCTCAAACAACCGCTCACTTGGGAACAGCACGATATTGCCCTGCAAAATATTCAAGCCAGAACACGCTCCCCTAGTATTTGGCTAATTGCAAACCTTCGCAACGCACTGCTGCTAGCAACCAGTAACCGTTCTGAAATGGCTCAAGGGTATGCCACGATGGATGGTGACACCAGCGGTGGCTTAAGCCCGTTAGCAGGTATTGACAAAGAATTTTTACGACATTGGCTACATTGGCTAGAACATGAAGGACCTCTTCAACTTTCACCCATTCCAGCCCTTACCCTTGTTAATCAACAAGCTCCCACTGCCGAATTACGCCCAAAAAAAATGGAGCAAACCGATGAAGCTGATTTAATGCCCTATCATTTACTAAACATCATCGAAAAAGCCGCTATTCGTGATCGTCAAACCCCTTATGAAATTTTTTGTTTACTACAGGTTCGATGCCAAGAATATGAAGATGAACAATTACTATTTTGGGTTGAACGATTTTTCAATTTATGGACACGCAACCAATGGAAAAGAGAACGCTTTGCTCCCAGCTTCCATTTAGATGACGAAAGTCTCGATCCCAAAACATGGTGTCGTTTTCCAATACTCTCAGGTGGTTATGCAGAAGAATTAGCAGAAATGAAAGAACGAGCGAAACAAACAACTCAAAATTGAAATAACCTTATCATATTCTGGTAGTCCTGAACAAAGTAGTGATAAATTCTATAAGAGATTAATTTTGTTATTGTTTTAAACTGCTGCTACTACTTTATGCAGGACTATCACTAATTTTAATTTATTTATTTTCATAAAATTTAATTCTAAATTAGGTTGACCACTAAAATTTTTTCAGTTTAGTCTCTGTTCCCCTTAATCTCGGCCTTTAAATTTGTTATTATTGGTATCCATTGAATGTGAAGAGGAATCTTAAAAGGATAGACTATGTTAAAAAGTTACGAAGCCATCTATAATCAAGGTCAACTATATTGGGTTAATCAAGCACCGGAAAAAATCAGAATTACGGGTTTTAGTCATTGTTGAAGACAGTTCGCCAAAACCACCTAATATGCCCAAATATTTTCCAACGCCATCGGATAAAATGATAATATCCGAATATAAAGATAAGTTAACGGAAGAACAAATAGCTTTATTTTTAAAATTAATGGGGGCTTATAGTCTAACTGATTTAGCCACCACTAATCCTTATGATTATCCAAAAGCTTGAGAGAACTTTGATATGTCAGTTCATGAAATCAAATTTATGCCTGGGATAGTCTTGCCAGAATCACTTTATCTTGATTCTAACGTGTTGATTGCATTTTTTGATAAAAATCATCAATCTTATCTTAAAACCAGTCAGTTATTGTTGAAAGCCAAAGCCTCAAATGTCAATATTTATATCTTTAGTGCTCGATGAAGTTTGGTATGTATTAATGCGAAGTTGGCAAAGACAAGAATTAGGTATCAATTTCAATTCTAAAAATAAAGCACATCTTCAATTGTATGGCACTTGTATAGAACGAATAACCAATGACATCCTCAATTTACTCCAAGCTAAGTTGCTTCCCTTATTTAATTGAATCTTCATACATCATGTCTACAGAACTCCTACAAAAACCGTTCCCTAATTATCAGCCCTGTTTAGGCGAACTATTGATTGAAGCCAGCTTGGTTAATGAACAAGATGTTCAACGCGCCTTAGAATTTCAAAACCGTTTTGGAGGACTATTCGGAGCCGTATTAATCCGTATGGGTGCTGTGTCTGAAGATAACTTATTGAACATATTGTCTAAGCAATTAGAATTACCCGTCATAGACAGCAACAATATCCCTCAAGATGCTAATCTCTTATTAGATATTATTGAACGTGCTGACATTGGTGAAGACTGGTGGCTTGATCAGGAAATCGTTGCTTGGGAAACTCCTGATAACGTTTTACATTGCCTGGCACGCAATCCTCTTTCCGACACCATCCATGAAGTTTTTTATAATATATTCCCAGAACAATCCATAATTTGGTATTTAGCACGTCATCAAGATTTAGATAAAGTACTTGATTTACTGGCTAAAGCCAACTCTAATGATCACTTTGGTGATACCAATGACGTTACTTTATTACGGGAATTAGCAGAAGGCGCACCAGTCGTTGAATTTGTCAATAACATGCTCTCTGGTGCTGTTGATCAGCGTGCCTCCGATGTACACGTTGAACCTGAAGAAAATCATTTTTTTGTGCGTTACCGAGTTGATGGTGTTTTATATGAACACCTTAATTTACCAAAAGAACGATTTAATGCAATTGCTTCACGTATTAAATTGATTTCTGGATTAGACATTGCTGAACGTCGTTTACCACAAGATGGTCGTTTAAATACGCGCGTCAGTGGTCAAGATTTGGATATTCGTGTCTCCTGTTTACCAGGAGTGCATGGTGAATCTATTGTGATGCGTCTATTGCCCAAGGAATCCCAAACAAGTCGATTAGAACAATTAGGGTTTGAACCCGATCATTATCGTTCATTTCATCAATGGATTAGTGAACCACATGGCATTATTTTGGTCACAGGCCCCACAGGTTCAGGGAAATCCACCACTTTATATGCGGCATTGGATGCCGTTAATAATCGGACACAGAAAATTATTACTGTAGAAGATCCGGTAGAATATCAGCTAAAAGGCATTACACAAGTCCAAGCGCACAGCGAAATTAATTACACCTTTGCCCAAGCTTTACGGTCAATTTTACGACAAGACCCTGATATTATTATGATAGGAGAAATTCGTGACCGTGAAACATCGGAAATTGCAATCCAAGCCGCACTCACAGGACATAAAGTATTATCCACTTTGCACACTAATGATGCTATCAGTGCTTTCACTCGCCTCATTGATATGGGAGTAGAACCTTTCTTAGTAGCCACTTCAGTGCAAGCCGTCCAAGCTCAACGCTTAATACGCCGTTTATGTCCTACGTGTACTAAACCCACCATGCCTTTAAAAGAGATACAAACTCAAGTCAAACGAATATTACAAAAAGAATTCACCACGCAATTAACCAAAACCCAAGAACCAACTTCTTTCAATACAAATGATAAAATTCAAGAACCAAAATGGCATCAGCCGGTAGGTTGTCCCTCATGCCAAGGTACAGGTTATCAGGGGCGTATTGGTATTTACGAACTGGTATACGTCACAAATGAGATGAGAACTTTAATTTTAAATCGTGCTTCTGCCACTGAAATACATGATCAACTTGCAACCCATCCGATGGGTTTCCGTACTTTACGAGAAGACGGTTTTATCAAAGCTTATCAAGGTATTACCAGTGTTGAAGAAGTCCTTCGTATCACAGAAGAAGCTTCGGTTTAAAAAAGTGAAAAGTTTACTTGTTCCCAGGCTAGCATGTCACTGCTATTTAAGTTAAGCCTTGAAGTCCAAACCTAATTCATTTACAACTGCTTTGGACTCTAAATATATAAAGTTAACCTGAGTTCGATATAAGTTGATGAATATAACTAATTGTATTTGTTATATAATACACTGATAATTGTGACAATTGTTCCCCCATTTTATTTGGGAACACAATGCATCAGAAGCTTTGCTTTGAGTTTTGCCAAGCAAAGCTTGGCAAACAGTGCGTTCCCAAATAAAATTTGGGAACGATATTGAATTAACTCTATTTTTACATCGAACTCAGGTTAAAGTTAAGTTTATTTCCACGCTGAAATGCCAAAATCTCCCTTCTTGGGTACATAACGTGCCATTTACCAAACCTCCTTGCCAACCGGTTCTCCCCAGTTTTCCTCATGGGGATTATAGTCACTTGGCATTTGTGCCACTAATTCAGCTAAAGTGTATTTACCTTTTCCTTGAGTCGCGGGTTTAATAATAATTTCTCCCTGTTGTACGGTGATGAAAACTTCATCACCAAGAGACATCTGGGCTTGATTAAGCATTTCAGGGGTAAAAGATAGCCCTTGGTGATTCCCCCATTTTTGAATAACAGCTAACATAATATTTCTCCTAAGTTATCAGTCATTAAGCACAACTGTCATTTTTTTTTGCTAAGTTGTTTAAACAGTCTAATACTCGACTATCAAGTTTTTAACTATTATCTGACTTTGTAGCAATCCATTTTTGAATGTTCAGATATGTAACTCACTGATTTTTAAGGAAATGAATATTTATCTCCTAAAATAATATCTCATTTAAAATCAATAGGTTATAAAAAACTTGATAGTCGAGTAATAAGAAAATCATGAGTATTAAATTAGGTTATTATAAAAATACTTAAAAATCAATGAGATTCAAAATAAGCTTAATTCTGGTGTCAAACATGATAAGCCATTGAATTTAAATAATAACCATGTTAATTTAGTAGGATAATTGGCGAAGGTATTGGTTGAAATGAAAGTGTTTTTATTTATTTTTCCCTTAGTTTTCAAAGGGCTATTACAAGCGATATGCAGCAACTTGGGTTATTTGTTATTCAAAATAGATTTTTTTTGAGCATTTTTTTACTTGGCAATTGATACGCCCCATTTTTTATAAATCCATTTTGGTGAAAAGTGTTTTCTAGCACGTTGAGTTGCCCAATAAATCATGTCTGAATCTTTTGCAGGCTCTGTACAAAGATACTTGGGATTAGGTAAAATTCCAACTCGTCCAAGATCAAGTCTATCCGCATCCCAACAAGTTTGAATTGTTACATCATTTGAAACTGTGCGATTACCAGTATGATGAGTACAAGCCGTGTAAAGTAAATTAAAATCTTCATCAGAAAGATTGAATAAAATACATCGAAGCGATGCAGCATATTCAGCGCCTCGTTGTCCATGACGAAAATCTCTACCGTCATGTTTACGTTTTGCATCATGAAATACTGCAAATAATTGAACAACCTCAATTTTCGCTTTTGTCTGTTGTGCTAATTGGCATCCGTTTTCAAAAACACGCGCCCAATGTGAAATACTATGAAGACTATACCAAGGTAAAACACATTGTTCTACAATAGTTTGCATAAGTTCTTTTGAAATAATACTTGGGATGTCGTTATACTTATTGACAAATTCTAACATTTTTATTCCTTTAAATTGAATTATTTTTTAATTGAAGATTGAAAATAGAAAATGAAATTTATTCATTACTTAATATATACTCCTTCAGAAAAGTTTTGTCTTTAGGAACGAGGATTTTATAAAATCCCAAACTAAGGATTTAATAATGTCCACGTTTAAACCTGACAGGTTTTGAAAACCTGTCAGGTTTGGTTCAAGCGTTTTTTCAGTTATTAAATTCCTCATTCCTTAATAAAAACCTACCAGGTTTGACATGAAACTTTTCTAGACAACTATTATAGAGACTTAAAATTATGCGTGTTAGCCAATTTTTACTTGTTACACTTAAAGAAACTCCCTCTGACGCTGAGGTTATTAGTCATCAACTCATGCTACGGGCGGGCATGATACGACAGATTGCCGCCGGATTATATACTTGGCTACCATTGGGATTGCGTGTTTTGCGTAAAGTAGAAAATATTGTCCGTGATGAAATGAACAAATCAGGAGCACAAGAAGTCCTTATGTCAGCGGTACAACCAGCGGAATTATGGCAAGAATCAGAACGTTGGGATAAATATGGCCCTGAACTATTGCGTTTGAAAGATCGTCATGACCGAGAATTTTGTTTTGGACCCACTCACGAAGAAATCATCACGGATCTTATTCGACACGAAATTCGTAGCTATAAACAATTACCTACAAATTTTTATCAAATTCAAACTAAATTTCGCGATGAAATTCGTCCCCGCTTTGGAATTATGCGTGCCCGTGAATTTTTGATGAAAGATGCTTATTCTTTTCATTTGAATCACACTTCGTTACAAGAAACTTATGACCAAATGTTTGAAACATATTCTCATATTTTCACACGGTTAGGTCTTAAGTATCGCGCTGTTTTAGCGGATACGGGTAGTATTGGGGGGACTAGCTCTCATGAATTTCATGTACTGGCAGAGTCTGGAGAAGATGCGATTGCTTACAGTACCACTGGTGATTATGCCGCTAATGTAGAAATGGCCCCAATAAATCCACCTATCGGAGAATGTCCTCAACCAACAGCAACAATGACGGTAGTAAATACTCCCGCACAACATACTATAGAGGAAGTGAGCCAATTTTTAAATGTCAACCCCTCACAATGTGTAAAAACATTATTGGTAAAAGGTAATAATGGTTTAGTAGCCTTAGTACTGCAAGGTGATCACACGCTTAATGTTATTAAAGCGGCTAAACATCCTGATATTGAAAGTCCCCTCACTTTCGCAAATCCCTCACAAATACGCGAAACCGTTGGTTGCGATATTGGATCGATTGGACCTGTTGGTTTAACAATACCAGTTTTGGTAGATTATAGTGCAGCCCATTTAGCCGATTTTGTCTGTGGCGCAAATAAAGACGGACAACATTTAACCGGAGTTAACTGGGGACGCGATTTACCTGCCCCACAATCTGTTGATTTACGTAATGTTGAAATTAATGATCCTAGCCCTGATGGCAATGGTATATTAGCAATAGCTCGTGGTATTGAAGTGGGACATATTTTTCAATTGGGTACTAAATATAGTAAAGCCATGCAAGCCTCAGTATTGGATGAACAAGGTAAAGCGGTTACTTTAACAATGGGTTGTTATGGCATTGGTGTTTCTCGCCTTGTTGCTGCTGCCATTGAACAAAACCATGATGAAAATGGTATTATTTGGCCTCAAGCCATTGCCCCATTTTCTGTTGCTTTATTGCCTATGAATATGCATAAATCTCAATATCTGCGTGATGCGAGCGAAAAAGTATATGCCCAATTACTAGAAGCAGGTATAGATGTATTATTTGATGATCGCAAAGAACGCCCCGGTGTCATGTTTGCTAATATGGAATTGATTGGTATTCCTCACCGCTTAGTGATTGGAGAACGTGGACTGGATAAAGGTGAGATAGAATATAAAGGACGGCGAGATAAAAAATCTCAAAATGTGCCAATGGCAGAAATGATTGAATTTTTAAAAGATAAATTACAAAATTAATATTTTGTAAATTTAAAAATCGGATTTTTTTGAAAAATCCGATTTTTTGACCACTTTATTTTTGAGTTATTTTTT
>JAUCGK010000045.1 GCA_030378085.1 Candidatus Parabeggiatoa sp. HSG14 | reverse complement strand
TCGAAGCAAAGCTTCTGATGCATTGTGTTCCCAAATAAAATGGGGGAACAATTGTCACAATTATCAGTGTATTATATAACAAATACAATTAGTTATATTCATCAACTTATATCGAACTCAGGTTAATAGCTCTTTTGCTAATCGTTTAAGTGCCTTGAGTTCATTTTCTTCAATATTATCTCGCTGGTTCTTAGCAAAACCATACATAAAAAATACATTAGCTTCGATTTTGAAGGTTAGCAATGTCCGAACACCACCACTCTTGCCACGCCCTTGTATACCAATACGTTTTTTATACAGATGACCACCTAAATCAGCATCTACTAGACCATTTTCAATTTCTTTTACAGCCTTTTTGAGTGATGTCTCTGTTAAACCTTCTTTTTCTGCCCATTTATTGAATAATTTGAGTTTAAAAGTTCTCATCTCGCTTTTCACTTTATTAGCCACTGTTTATTCTACTTGATAATTGATACAAAATCTACTCAGATTTTAAATCAATACCAGGTTTTTAAAACCTGGCAAGTCTTTGAATCACCACTTTTTGGAATTGGTATTTTTTGGGAGTGTCCAAAGGCAAAAAAAAGGCGAGAATTTCTTCTCGCCCTTAAGCTCTACTTCACTTTCTTAAATAAAACACTTGGTTTCTTATTGACTATCCGATAAAAGAGTCTCCTACTTATTTAGTTGACAATTCATTCCAACTGTCTGGTTCTGAACAATCACCTGTGATCATCGCATTGAAGCGAATTCCTTTATCACGAAGCATTTCGATAACACTTTGAATATTGGTATCTGGATAGGGTGCAGCATCGGTTGCAAATAAAATAGCTCCCCCTTCCTTTACATGTGGAATAACAACTTGCAATGCTTCAATTGAAGCTTCTTCACAAGTCCCACCGCCAGATGCTTCGATGTCATTAATGGCATCCGCTAACAGATTAATATCGCCTGTGAAGGCTTTCACCGTGACTTCATCTCTAAATATCACCAGCGCAATACTAGGTGTCGTTGTTGTATCCAGTTCAGCAATAAAATCTCTCATGGCTCTAACAACAGCATTAATCTCTTCCTGCATACTACCCGTTACGTCAATCACAAAAGCAATATCCACTTCAACTCCGTTGCCAATCAAAATATCGGTGCGTTCTCTGAAGAGGTGTACCGGATATTCATTGGCTGAGACTTTTGCTTCGTGTGTCAGGAGTAATAAACCTGGGTCTTTCAAAACGGCATCCATCGTGACGGTGATATGGCTGACATCATCAGGATTATCAAGGCTTAAATCGACCAGATCGCAAATAATGGTTGGCATGTCACTGGTGTCGCAACTACCATAGTCCGTTTTAATTGCCAGCAATTCCACACCATGCGGCAAGCGTGTGACTAATTGAACATCCGTTGCTGGTGTGGGCGAATAAGGACTGAGATCAACATCCAACGTATAATGCATACGCCCTTCAGGTGCTATCGGATTAGGCATTGCTTCTATAATCACAGATAAATAGGGCAAAACCCGTTTCCATTGTTTCACCGTTGCTGGCGGATATTCGTTGGAAGTTACTGTGACCGTATTGATTAAGGTTCTCGTTTGCGTGTTGTTGATGGTTACTTTAACTACTGCTTCTTTATTTGGACCTAAATCACGCAGTTGACAACTCGCTGTGCTAACCTGGCAATTACCACCTTCAATAGCAGCTAAGCTGGTATTTTCTGGCAAAATATCGGTGAGAACGATGCCAGTCGCCGGTTCAGTTCCTTTATTGGTGATAGTCACTGTATAATTTACTTTGCCGCCTTGTTTAGTGGGATGCCAGTTATCCGGTTTGATTTCAACGGCGATAGCAGAAGCCGCTTTCAAAACCACATTAGCCACCTCAGCGGGGGGTTGTCCGACAACAAAGGTTTCTGGCACGAAATGATAACCTGCTTTTTCGCTGGTTATGGTGTATTCGCCAGTAACAAGGCCAGTCATACGAAAATAACCCGTTGCATCGGTAAAGACTCCTTGCCCTTTGATGGCGAGATAGACTTTATCAACTGGTTCACCCACCTGATCTAGGGCATAACCTTCAACAGCATGGGGTCCCCTTTCACTCACTTCAAAACCATTGAGTTTAACGGCAACTTCATCACCCGTAATCATGATCACATCTTGGTAGCCAAGTTGCGCTTCTGGATCAACCATTATAGTAGCAGTTGCTTCAGTAGGACTGATTACTGTAAAAGATAGTACGGTAATATCTCTTAAGAAGCGTAACTCAGTGACTCCTTCTTCAAAATTGGTATTTTTACCAGTGATGTCGAATTTAACCATCGCACCCCGTATACCACGAGAAGCACTTAATGTCTTGATTTTAGCTGAATTACTTTCTGCTATCACCAAGAATTTTTCTTCTTGGCTGGTAGCGGTTTCACTGCCACTCATTACAATGACATGATGCAATCCCAATTTAGCGTTATCAGCAATTTCAAGTATAGCAGTCAAAACGGTATTGCTTTTGATCTGCATTTGTTTCACCTTAATTCCAGGGTTCGCAAAGCTTAGCTGTGAACCAGCATTAAAGTGGGAGTGAGTCGCATAAATTGTGACTTCAACTTCACTGTCTTGCAAAGCTGACGTTGGCATAATACTGAGGATTTCAGGCTCTCCCCGCGATCCGGTGATTTCTAGAATATCTTTACCATGAGCAGTCTCCGTAGTATCACCCAGTTGAGTTTCAACAATAATATCATAGAAACCGGGTATTACATTTTCCGGAATAGTGATATTGACAAGCAACTCCGTTGCAGAAATCGCCGTTACTTCATTGATGATAATACCACTTTCACTGTCACGTTGCCCACGTCTTGTGGTGGCTTTATTTTTAAAGTCAACCGTAGTGGATTCATTGAAATTGGTATTAGCGGCTATCAGGATCACGTCCATCGTGCTACCAACTGATACTGTACTACTGCTTGATGCAATGATAGTTGGGAAAATTGAAGACATCATTACATGATATGCAGTCGTTTCATACTGACGAACCGCTTTAGCATCATTAGGGTCATTAATTTTGTCAAAGTATCTAAAAACACCTCCGGTTCCATCCGCTCCCTTCATTTTTGAAAATTCCTCAATAGCGTCAAGTTCAGCACCATCGGAAAGACACGAATTATCTGATAGGAAAACATCAACGCTGATACCTCTGGCTCGGAGTTTATTAATAAGCCCATCAATGTCAGTGCCATCATGTGGAGAAGCATCCGTTATAAATAAGACTCGTCCACCATCTTTTAAATGGTTCGATGCTGTATTATCAACTACCCAAGATAATGCCCCTCCCGCGTTTTCTGGACAATCATCGCCACCAGAAGCGGTTAATCTATTCACATGACTATCTCGTAGTCCGATTAGATTATCAGTAGTAACACGATGGGTAAAATTATCTTTAAAAGTAACTAGTTGGATAACCGGTTTGGCTTCTTTCTCGTTTACTAACTTTGCTATAAACGCGCTAAGTGCTGTCCTTACGCCGTTAATTTCCTCTGACATACTTCCTGTATCGTCTATGACGAGCGCAACATCCGCTGGAGGCGGGGGTGGCACTGGACACAAAGCTGGATTGCAAGCACACGTAGGATTTTTCTCGCATTCAGTTAATTCACGTAACACCCTGTAATTAAAGGCGATTGTTTGTGGCGTATCTATTTCGTTACTGAGCAATTGTGCGCTGGTGCTACCAACCGTTGGAGCGGTGGGAGTGAATTTAACGATAATAGGTACTTGGGTATCGCTTGACATGTCATTCAAATCACATTGGATGTCATTACCGGTTACCTGACAATTGCCTTTACTATTGTCTATAGTGACAGAATCCATCGTCACTTCAGCCGGTTTTACCAAAGAAAATGTTACACCAGTCGCCACTGTCATATCCGTTGCTTGATTGCTTACGGTAAGAGTATAACTCAATGGATTACCGTCACCTAACCTCACTTGTTGAATAGCACTAGTCAAGACAACATTCAATTTTGGCAAGGGTTTTGGTAATACAATTGGCGAAGAAGCATTATTCCCACTGTTACAGCCATTTGGACAGACTGGGGTTCCATCGGCATTAAATTTAACCACTAATGGAGTCGCTTTAGCACCAAAATTAAGTACAAACGGCCCACTACCGCTGCCACCGTTACTACTACCACCACCAGAGCCACCAGAGCCAGAACCGCTTCCACTACAACCGGCATGAACAACGACTTGTACTTTGGTATTTTCACCAGCACCTAACATGCCTAATTCTTTACATTCAAGAATCTTTGCAGCAGAATTGCCATTGAAAGGATAACTCACTAAGAAGGGTGTTGCAGCAGGATTACTGCCCAAACGCGGATAAGGCATATTAGCATGACCATTATCATTGCTCAGATTGCAATTGAGAGGCGTATTTATACCAAGCGGATAGGGAGGCAAAGGACGAGTACTCTTTTCAATCGCTTGAAGGGGATTACCCGTTGTTCCACTTACGAAAGACCAGCAATTTGGTAATTCTGGCTCAGACCACATTTCGGCCCAAATAAAAGGCGCGTTACCGGTATTGCTGACAGTAACGGTATAAACAAGATCACTGTTTTCTACGACTACTGAAGAACTTGCTTGCAAGCCTAACCGAACATGAGGACTAAAGATACAGGGTGACACTGTGACTATTGGTGATGATTCAGAAAGTCGCACCGATCTGGTTATGGTGGAAAAACTATCTTTAGGTGCTGTGATGGTTTGACCCGATTGACGTGGATTAGGTATCTGGATATCTTGAGCGACTTTAGCAGTCAAATTGTATGAACCTGCATTATCCAAGGTGATGTTATAGCAACCATCGTTACCAGTGTACTTGGTTTCGTTACCTATGGTGATTTCCACATTTGGCATTCCATTACCGCCAGCATCCTTCACACATCCAGACACGCGAAAACCACTTTGATCAGCAATGAGATAAATGTCACCCATATTGCGTACTGGCGAACCTTGGCTTACTGAGCTGTTTCGATTAATATCTTTATAACCGCTTTTGGTTCCGGTAAGGATGAATGATGCGGGTTCCATAATACCAGTTACTTCAAATTGACCATCATTCCCGGTTGTTGCCGTACCACCCACATTAACGTTCATGCTCACGCCACTTAGCGGATTTTTGTCAATATCCACAACGCGCCCAATGACTTTGTAACCTCCGGCAATCATAGCAATATTACCCATATTGCGTACTGGGTTACTATTATTGACATAGCTATTTTTAGTGGCTTGCGTATAACCACTTTTTGTCGCGGTAAGCGTAAATGAGGTGCTGGTTTGGATACCACCAATAGTAAAAGTACCATCAGAAGCCGTAGTGGTTGAGTCACCCGTATTGAGGCTGACTTGGGTTCCACTCACTGGATTTCCATCGCCATTCACAACTTTACCCGTGACTTGGTAGCCCCCTCCCCATAATTTTATTGTGCCTCGGTTAGTAACTGGACTAGCATCACTTACCGAGAAACTGACAGAGACGCTGTCGTAATTGGCTTTTGTCGCGGTTAGGCTATAAGAGCCAGGTTCAGAAACACTGAGAACGTAGTCGCCAGAATCAACTTGAATGGTTCCTGTGTTTACCATGAAGTTTACGCCATTAAGATGTTCATTAGTAGCGTGATCAAGCACGTTGAGGTGAATTTTGTAGCCATTCGTTGCGGCAATAACATACTTTCGCCCGATATTGGCACTCTTAGTGTTGGCACTGACAGTGGCAAATGAAAAGTTTTGCGATTTATAGCCACTACCAGACATGGTTAAGCTATTTGTGCCAGCAGCCACATTAGCCATAGTAAAACAGCCATCATTGCCAGTGTTGGCAGTATCTCCCGTTGCCGAAACAGTCAAGCCGGCAACGCCATTGCTGTTTATGTCTATAAAACAGCCAGTTACAGTATAGGCCCACGCACTGGTGGTCAATAGCAAGCTAAGTACTGCTAATATCCTTGCGGGCCATTGAAATTTTTGATGTTTCATAATGATTTGTTACACACTTAAGGGTGTGTTCTCCTTTGGTTAAATTGACGATTTGTCACTTTATGTTAGTAATGTTAGGTGGTCAGCCATTGTTTATTATCGACCATTATTACCTCCTTGCGTTAATATACTCAGCGTGGGAATAAATTGAACTATTTAGAAACCGATTTTTGAAAAAACTTGGTTTCTGAGTTGTGAATAAAGTATCTGAAAATTTATGCTACCTACCCGATGCTTGTTTACTATTTCCATTTTGTTGGGCAAAATTATCCAACTCTGTTTCAATTTCTTCAATACTTGGCAAAGAAGATTTAAATTCCTTCGGCAAATTTTTAGTAATAATATATTCACTCACCCCAATCGGTTTATGAACATCCTTTAGGGCATACTCCACCACCATATCATTTTTCGATTTGCAGATTAGAATACCAATAGTGGGATTATCTTGTTCTGATTTTACCAATCCATCTACAGCCGAGACATAAAAATTAAGCTTACCGGCAAATTCCGGTTTAAATTTCACCGCTTTCAGTTCAACCACAACATAGCAATGCAGTTTGACATGATAAAATAGTAAATCAATAAAAAATTCATCACCGGCAATTTCCAGTTTGTATTGCCGTCCAAGATAAGAAAAACCTGCTCCAAGTTCCAATAAAAATTTAGTAACATGGTTTACCAGCGCATTTTCCAACTCACTTTCATCGTGTTTTTCAGTTAAGTTCAGAAAATCAAAGAGGTAAGGATTTTTAAGCATTTCTTTAGCTAAATCTGATTGAGGCGCAGGTAGCGTAACCTCAAAATTGGTTATGGCTTTACCTTCTCGATGAAACAGAGCACTTTCAATATGATGGGTCAAAACGGCTCTTGACCAATTATTTTTAATGGTTTTCTGAATATAGAAAAAAGCTTCATCCGTGTTTTTACACTTAGAAATGATGACAATATGATGTCCCCAAGGAATTTGGGTTAATTGAGCAACAACTTGTTGCCCAATTGGTTTATCTTCATGCAATAGCACTTGTGACAAATTTTGGCCAACAGCTTGTTGGCTTTTTTGAATTTCTTGCGAGTAGAATACAGTCCACTGTTTGATATATTTTAGATTGGTTAAAGAAAATCCCTTTATATCGGAAAATTCAGCCGATAAGTCTTTGCTAAGCTGTTTTAAAAAACCACCGCCCCACTTAGCATTTTTTTGTTTATCTATAATATCTTGCCCGAGTTCCCAATAAAACCACAATAACTCAGAATTAACTTTAACAGCCGCTTTTATCTGAACTAATCGAACTTTCGTTTTCAGTTCCTTTAACCAGGCTGAATAATCGTTGTCTTTTGTTAGTGTTTGATTCATTTTTTCATCTTTGCCACAATAACAATTTTGCGTATTTCATCTCACAGTTCAAAACGGATTACATTTGTTCAAAGATTGAATTCGTTCGCTGTATAACGCAGAGTATTCAGTTATTTTCAAATATTGTCAAGTAGAAATCAGAGTAAAAAAAACCTTCGAGATTTTTAAAATCTCGAAGGTAATAATTTTTTGAGAATCAAAAAACCACCAAGATTTTGGAAACCTTGGCGATTTATGCCTTATGGTAACTGATTCCAACTTTCCGGATTAGTGCAATCCCCAAATACCATCGCATTGAAACGAATGCCATTACTATTTAAACGAGCAATCATATCATCTACGTCTGAGCCTTCGTAAGGTGAAGCATCCGTTGCAAACAGGATAGTTCCACCTTCCTTGACATGAGGAATAGCAAAGCTAATGGCTTCATACGAGGCTTCTGGGCAAGTACCGCCACCAGAGGCTTTCAATTTAGCAACAGTATCCCGTAACACTGTCATATCTTGGGTTACGGCACGATACTTCACTTCATCACCAAAAGTTAGCAAGACACTGAGTGGAGCTTGATTTGAACCAATTTCATCAATGACCTTATTTATCGCAGCTTTAACTTGGTTAATTTCACCTTGCATACTGCCGCTATCATCAATGACAAAAGCTATATCCACTTTGTACTGAGGATCAATGAATATTTTGGTACGTTCTTTATCAGTATGTACTGGATACTCATTGGCACTTACTTTAGCCTCAAGCGTTAATGTCAATAACCCTGCATCCTTGAGAACCACATCAATTCCAACTGTGACATGACTAATACTATCCGCGTTGTCAACACTCAAATCAATGAGTTGGCAAGTGAGAACCGGCAATTCCCTGGTATCACACATAGCAGCATCGGAGTTCACTGCTTGCAGTTCCACACTCTTAGGTAACATCATCACCAAATTAACACCGGTTGCGGCGGAAGGTGCGTTGGCACTTAAAGTAGCTGCTACGTTATAATGTAGTGTTCTCTGTTCACCGGGTAGCGGTAATTGCAATGGATCAGGCGTATCCGTGATGGAAGCTGCTAAATGTGGAATAACTCGCGTCCGTGTTTTTTGCACGTCAGCAGGATATTCATTCGCTGTCACGGTTGCCGTATTCAACAAACTACTGGCTTGCGTGTTGCTCACCACTAATTTAACTCTTGCTGAATTGCCGGTAGTTAAATCAGGTAACGTACAAGTTACAGTAGCGGCATCGCATTCACCACCATCTAATGCTTCAATGGAGATAAGTCCACCGGCATTTGCTGGTAATACGTCAGTTAGAGTGATTCCAGTTGCTGTTGCTTCACCACCGCTAATTACGGTAACAATATAGGTAACGTTGTCACCTTGTTTGGCGATACGTGGGTCAGCAACAACTTTCACTTTGAGTTTGGATAAAGCTACAATAACTACTTCAGTTCTAAACTCGTCATTACCAAGGGCAACATCTTCATTTGCAAAGATATAGCCTTCTTTACTGGCTGTTAGTGTGTACTCACCTTCTTGCAAGTTGGGAATTTCCCAATTGGCAGCAGCGTCAGTAGTTACAGTTTGACCCGCAGCTTGTACTTCGACACCATCTAACTTGTTGCCAAGTTCGTCGCGGATTGTGCCATAAATGGTGTAATCACCGAGTACTTCACCTTCAAGATTTAGTGTTACGTTTTCACCATCCACTACCAAATTTTGAGGCTCAAATTTAACCCCTTCTTTGGTGGCAGTTATGGTGTAATTGCCATTAGCTAAATCAAGAATTTCCCAATTACCATCTACAGTGACAACGGTTCTATTACCGATTTGTATAGTAACGTTAGTAATTGATTTGCCAGTGTTATCTTTAACAGTACCAGAAGCGGTATAATCGCCCACTGATGTATCAATATCAACAACATCATCCCATGTAGCACAAGCAGATGCTATACCTTGTCTGGTTTGACCATCACGGACACTCCTAATACTTCTTCTAACACAACAACTCGTAATCCTTCCAGACCAGCGTGAAAATCTGCTGGATACTCTGCTTATTCTAGTAGAGACTGAGACTACTCTACTACTCCAAGAGGAAACTCTACGAGCAAAGATTAAAGAACGACTACTATGTGTAGAAACAGATATAAATCTACTACTAACATGTGTAATAGCAGAATAACAGCGTCCACACGAAACTGCTCTAGTTGACCATCTAAGAACACGTGGAGCCCTTATTGTAACGAAACTAGATACTCTTCTAACTACTACTGCTGCTCTTTTCACAAAACTTCTAACTCTATGAACCCTATGAGAAACTCTATTTACAAATTGAGCAGACCTGCTAACACATCTACTAATTCTTCTGGACATACCTCTCCAGAAACGTCGTGTATTTGTATCAGTATAGCAAGTTCCATCAGCAGCATTGGTAATTTGATAACTACCATCTTGCGGATTAAAGACATTAACTATCTCTGGAACTTCAGTATCAGTGACGTTCATTGTATCATCAGCATTTATAGTTGCTTGCATCCCCGGAAATTCGGGATGAGTTACAACTTCTTTGCCTTCTTGATCTTGTGTAACGGTTACACCTGAATCTTCATCTACACCAGTAATACCGGCATCTTCAAGTGTAGCAACCAAGTCAGGTTCAGTACTATCCGTAACCTTTACTTCTCCTTCTGAATCGCTAGTTATGACAATGTCAGGTTCAGTTTTATCAATTACCTGCATATTATCTTCATTATCAAAAGTAGCTTGTACATCTGGAGACTCAGGATCAGTAACGACTATTGTGCCATCTTCATGTGCAGTTATAGTATTTGCTGCATCATTAGGATCGCTTAACGTAAAGCTACCATCTTCCTCAGCTTTTACATCAACAACAGCATTTCCATCACCATCTTCTGCTAGATTTTCACCAGTTGTTACACGGATTCCACCTTCAGGTAAATCAGGGGTAGTTGAACTTTCTAACCATTCGGTTTTGGGTTCATCGGTATCATCTGGAACGACAACAAGAGTGTTTTCATTATCTCGAATGACGATACTGTTACTGTCATCAGTGTTATTCGTATCATCTGTAGAAATGAACTTTTCAAGGCCATCTGTTACAACATTTGAGATAACTCCAACGATACCATCCTCATCGTCTGTTGCATCTGGCAACCACTTAAATGTACCACCAGTGTTATCAGCAATGTTTTGATACAGAGCTTTATCAGCCGCTTCATCACCACAGCTACCAGCTAATAGTACACTGACTTTAACACCACGCTGTTTAGCTTGCTCAATCATTGCCGCAGCATCTTTATGTGGATTAGAGGCCGTTGCTAAGATGATGGTACCGTTGTCATTGACATTGGCTAAGGCTTGTTCAAGTGCCGCAACCGACGCATTTGGACAATCATCACCACCAGATACATCTATATTACGTAACTGAGTTATGATGGCACCGGTATCCTTACTTACGATTTGAGATATTACTTCATCTTTGAACGTAAGCAATTCAATCATTGGGAAGCCTTCCAACGGATCAGCTTTAGGTGGATGTTTCTCATTCAATTGAGTTAAGAAAGTATCCAATTCTGCTTCCGGTGGGCCATCTTCACCAAATTGGTTCATGAACTCTTCCAATTCTGCAGCAGCAGGATCGGGTTCACCAAATTGATTTATAAGCATTTCAACAGCGTTGGAAACATCAAGAATTTCAGATCCCATTGTTGCACTGTTATCAATGGCTAATACCACGTCAGCAGTTTCTGTACCACGCGGAGGTGGTGGAGGTGCTGTTCTTGATACAGCTTCCATACGAATTTCAGCAATTGCCTGTACGTCAGGATCGCCTTGTGAAGTTGCTGTTACGGTGATGACGTTTTCTTCATTCACACCATTAGGCAAAGTTACATTCAACATTAATGTACTACTGCGTAATCCGTTAACTTCAATGGATGCTGGTAGATTGTCTAACTGCCAACCAGCAGTATCAGTTACGTTGATTGTATAAGTATCATTCGCCGGACTACCATTTTTGATTTCTATACTAACTGGAATCGTTTCATCAGGTTGTCCAACGATGAAGTCTCTGTTTGACAGAGTGACATCATAAATGATTTTGCTGGGGCCAATTTCTACATTAGGAGCGTTAGTCAAGCTTTCTAAACTTGCTCCTTCTTCCAATAGTAAATTGTCAGCAAAAATTTCAACTTTTTCAGCAGCTTTAAATACTTCACCACTGACACCAGTTAAGTCGATAGTACCACCGGCACCAACAGCAATGGTAATTGTTTTCTCGGCGGAAATTGCACCTGGTACGAGTTCACGCAAGTTCATTTCGGCATTTTCACCAGCAAAAATAACTAGATTTTCACCACCTTCAAAACGAGTAGTATTGCTGGCTTCTAGTAAAATTGGTTCCCAACGGCTCCAACGGCCTCTATTTCCTACTCGAACCAAACCAAATTGTTTACTTACGTCAACTCTGGCTGAGCCACCTTTACCAGCATGATCATTGCCATGTCCACCAAACTTAGTGAAAAATATAGCATCACCACCATTACCAGATATAAATTGACCTCTATTAATAGAGTCTGTCATACCTCTAGTTATATTTCTGGCACTCGCATTAATCGAACCACCATCACCAGCGTTAGCATTCGAGAAGTTAATTTTATACCTACTTCTATTAGAGTACCACCATTGGCCCCATGGGGGACTGGTTCTATTATTGGTACTAGCAAAACCACCATGTCCTGCTTGAACTAAACCATAATTGAAAATAGTGTATGCCTCACTAGTTATTTGACCACCATCACCACTTATTGCATTAACACTAAGTCCACGACTACGACTAGTATAAGTACCCCATTGGTTTGGAAAATAAATATAAATGAGGTCATCACCACCACGACCACCTATTATCTTAGCAGTTGTATCGTTGGTAAAATTACCTGTGGCAATTTTGATACTACCACCTTCCGTAGCATTACTATATGCTGTTCGATTAGCATAAGGTCCATTACCATTGACACCAAGACCTGCTTTAATTGTCCCTTTGTTATTGACAATACCAGCAGTTATTTCTATCCAAGGCGTTGGTAAACCATTTCTACCACCATTTCCTTCAAGAACACCATTTTGTTCAACACAAAGACCTTTTATCCGAACTTTACCTTCATTAGCCGAAGTTCTTGGATTATCCAACATCAAAACATTATGGCTAACCGATACCCAATCTTTTGTAGTTGGTACTTTACCAGTATTCCAAGTTCTTGGATTAATCCATGCACTACGATTTTTAACTGAACGAATAGTTGGTACCGAAGCAATACAAGGATCAGTATTAAGCCCACGCACATGAACAACCATCTGAGCAGAACTCTTATTACCCTCATTATCGGTAATCTCTAAAATCGCTGGAAAACCCTCAGTAGGAGAAGTAGCTCTGAAAATATGCGAAGCCGTCACATTAGTCCCAGCAACAGCCGCTCCAACAGCAGTATCACCATCACCAAACTTCCACACATAAGTATGTGTACCACCATCAGCATCAGTAAAAGAACCACTGAAATCAACCGTATCACCTGAGTCAACCGCAACAACATTATTACCATTGATACTAATTACCGGCAAAGCACCTTTAACCACTATAGTCACTGTATCCGAACTACTAGCACCATAACTATCAGTTACACTTAAAGTAGTGGTAAAAGTTCCCTTAGCTTTAAACGTATGCGATTTTGTCAAACTATTGGCAGTATTTCCATCCCCAAAATTCCAAGCATAGGTAGGAGTATTACCAAGATTTGGGTCAACCACTCTTCCAGAAAACGAAACAGAATCACCAACTCTAATCGTGATTGGATTAGCATTTGCTGTTACTGTTGGAGGCGTATTTGTAACAATCACAGTTTTTTGAGCAGTACTTGCCCCACCATTATTATCTGTAACCGTTAACTTTGCCACATACGTCCCTGGCATAGCATAAGTATGGTTAGAATTTATACGACTAGAGCTATTACCATCACCAAAATCCCAACGAATAGTATGGGTTTCGCCAGCAGTATCATTGACCGTTCCAGTAAAGGAAATTCCATTACCAATAGATACAGAAGTTGAATTAACATTGACAGTTATGGTAGGTAACTTGTTTTGTACTGTTACTGTAACATTAGTACTAACAACAGCTCCTCTACTATCTGTAACAGTATAAGTAAAGGTATGTGTACCAATAACAGTAACGGTTTTAGTTACCACTTTCGTACTAGCAGTTTCACCATTGCCAAAGTCCCACTTCAACAAATGTTGATCATTCGCATCTGTATCAGTGAAATTACCAGTAAGTGTCACCGAATCACCAGCATCAACTGTGACATTTGTATTATCAATGTTAATAACAGGAACTACATTTTTTCCAGCTTCTGCTCGATCCAAGAAACCAAAATTTACAGTTGCTGTTTGACTAGCTGTCACAGTGATGTCATATTCTACTGGTGGAAAATCACCTCTTACTGGAGTGGTCAATTCTAACCCATCATATAGTAGATCATCACAACGTAACACATAACTGCCAGCAGCTAATGAAATAAGCGAATACTTACCATTGGCATCCGTCGTAGCACCATTTAGCCCGCTTGCGCTACTCCAAATACTGACGTACTGATTTGCTAATACAGGTTCCCACGGGTCCAAGACTTGGTTGTCATTCCAATCCGTAAACGCTGTACCTTGAATAGTCGCAGCAAGAGCGGTTGAAGGGAGTACACTACCCATTGAACAAAGCGCAATGGCCCCTACAATAGGTAGTTGGGCCAGACGTTTTCGCCATAGTGGCTTGAAATTTGCCCTTTTTGTGACAGGAGGGCTGAAACTGAAATATCGAGACATGGTCTGCTCCTAATCTCAGTAATGAATGAAATGTTAAATTACAATTGCTCTCTTGTTCCCTTTATCAACACGTTACTTGAAAATCCTCCCCTCCCCCGGTTTTAGTTCACAAAGGGATGAAAGGCACAAGAGCGTCTTTCAAGCTGTGCCTGTTATCTAGTTATCAGTTATTTAGTATGTTCCTCCTTATATCTGTTTGTTTTGAGGTATTGCCTTAATTTTAGAAAAATCTTTAGGGCAAAATCGTAAAGCGTTTAATAAAAACCTCCTTTTTACCAGTTGAGTATTCATTATAAGTATCCTACCAATTACCAACGTTAGAAATACAAGATTTTTTGCCATTGTGTTTGATATGGCATAAAAATTGCCTAAGCCAGTCTTCCTCAATAATTTGAAACCAAGTTTTTTCTTGCTGTAAATCTGTGAAAGTACAAAGATTCGCTTTGAACTCCGGACAACATCACAGAAAAATGAAATTTACAAATTTGAATCGTAACTCAATTGAAATAATTGGCAGTTTATTTTGACTGGTCAAATTTATAGTGTCCTTGATTGAGGTCAATTTTCGGTCTGGGATGAGAGTTCAGTTTTTAGTGATCAATTACTGATTACTGAATGGTGAACATTTTAATGAAATTAGAAAAAAATGAATTTGTCTATATTTTCTTAAGTCAAAGACAAGTCCACCATTTACCAAAGTATTCTTTGGTAACACTTATCCTTAGTCAACTTTGTTACATTTCGATATGAGTGAATGTAACATTTTTGCTGCACAAGTTTGTTGTTGGCATTTTATCTCGTTCTCGCAAAATATTGGGAACGAAAATTTCAATTTTGTGTAAAATTCAAAACCGTTAAACCAGGTACTCGTTTAAATTCTGTTACATCTGCGGTTAAAACGGGAAAACCGTGAGTTAATGCTGTGGCAGCAATAATCAAATCATGAGCACCAATCATTTGCCCTTGTTTAGCAAGGGTTGCGAATAACTCTGCATGGAGACGTGCAACTTCTGTGGTGAAATCTAAAATCCCAACACGGGTAAGTATTGATTCCACAAATGCTGCTCGGCGAATATGGCGAGCTTCTGTGTCAACTCGATGTACTCCAACAAGTAATTCAGAAACTGTCACGACACTAATAAACACATCGCCATAATCTTTCCAAAGAGAAAAATCTATAGATTTTTTATCGCGTTCTGTGCGAATAAATACATTGCTATCAAATACTAAGCCCATGGATCTTGCTCCTTTGCCATTTCTTGACGGATGGTTTTTATGTCTTTAGCAAAAGACTCAGCATCGTCATCCAAAGAAGGCAACTGTGCAAAAAATTGGTTGAGATCCTTTATTTGAATAGGAGATAAAGGATTTGCAGGGGAGAGTCGTGCAATAATTTTATTTCCTCGTTCCAACTCAAAAACTGTGCCTTGATACAGAACACGATTGAGAATTTCCGATAAGCTACGTGCTGCTGTTGTGACACTGATACGTTCCATAACATTACTCCTAAAATAGAATAATCAGAAATTCAGATTATATGATTATCATAGAATTTTTGCCATAGCACATCGAATGAATTTTCAATTATTTATATTTTATCTTCTCCCTTCAAAACTATCTCATCAGTTATTGATTACTGAATGGTGAACATTTTAATGAAATAAGGATTAAAAAAAACGTTGACTCCCTAATAATTCAAACACTTTTTTGTTGTTGAAAAGATTGATAGTTGGTAGCAATAACTCAAAAATCATTGATTATTAATATGTTATAAAATACACTTCCTCTAGTTATTGTGAAGAATAGAAAATTGCAATAGAGTCAATATGTGGAGTCAATAATAGTACATTTCGAGTACACTTTTT
Source organism: Candidatus Parabeggiatoa sp. HSG14 (assembly GCA_030378085.1). Lineage (GTDB taxonomy): Bacteria > Pseudomonadota > Gammaproteobacteria > Beggiatoales > Beggiatoaceae > Parabeggiatoa. The sequence continues at coordinate 8,028 of JAUCGK010000045.1, read as the reverse complement.
GTAACATTTGAAAATTCTTGAATGTAACATTTTTGTTACATTGGTAAGTTTTAATTTAACTTTGTCTCTAAGGAACATGCACAAAATAACTTCGACAACTAAACCTGACAGGTTTTAGAAACCTGTCTTCGAGGTTAAAGTTTTTGCACGCAAAAACTTTAACCTTGAAGGTTTGCCCCAACTTATGGGTAAATTATTTCATGGACATTCCTAACTGCTCAATCGTTAGCAGACTCCCTTTGAAAATTTTCCCTCCCCATTCGATTATGAATTAATACTCGACTATCAAGTTTTATGGTGATAAAGGAATCCAAAATTTATCTTTAATAGACGCAAAAGACGCGAGCATCGCGTCTCTACAAGGTATATTTTTTTGGTATAGATTTTGTAGAAACGCAATGCTTGCGTCTCTTGCCTGTCATAATCGTAAGCGATGCTAAATCATTTGTCAGGGATTTATAATCTTGTTCAATCTATTCTTCTAATCCCTGTTGAATTTCCCTATACACTTTACAAACATATTAATAATTTTCATAAAATTGTTGCAGAACGTCAAGTTGTTCGATGCAAGCGAAATTAGAAAGGGTTGTTGTATTATAGTTCTTCGCAAATGAAAAGGTATTTTTTGAAATGTGTTATAATATTAAGTTTTTTTAAAGATTTGACAAAATAGCATGAGGAGAAAAATAGGCAATTCTAACAAGAATGCTTGATCGTTGGGGATTTGAGTTCGATAAAGAAAAAAGGTCTCAATTATGGATAACGCTTCTTACGTATCTTCTCAAAAATATGGCTAAACTTGCTCAAACCTGATAGGTTTTTGAAACCTGTCAGGTTTCTTCCATAGAATTTAGAGAAGATACCTTCTTACCACAATACACTATCTACCTGCTCACCCTCTACGCCTAGTTGTGCCAAAGATAGAACATGTCAAGAGGTTATTAAAAAAATGTACACATACATCAGAATTATTATTCTATATGTCGTTATGACACTGACTCTCCCTACCACGCTCTATGCGGGAAAAATTAACTTTGAACATCTCACTGTTGCTAACGGATTATCACAATCAACAGTATTGTGTATTTTGCAAGATAGCAAGGGCTTTATGTGGTTTTGTACAGAGGATGGCTTAAATAAATATGATGGTTATCAATTTACGGTTTATAAACAAGAATATGGCAATAAAAACAGCCTGAGTAATAATTATATATGGTCCATTGAAGAAGATCATCTCGGTATGCTGTGGATTGGTACAGGCAATGGTTTAAATAGATTCAACCCAAAAACCGAAACCTTTGTGCATTATCGACATGATGAAACAAATCCCAACAGCCTCAGTCATAATGATGTCAGAGCAGTTCATGAAGACAGTACTAATACACTATGGATTGGTACTATGGGGGGCGGAATTAGTCAATTTGACCGAATAACTGAAAAATTTGTGCATTATCAATATGATGAAAATAATCCCCATAGTTTGAGTCAAAATAACATTTATTGGGATGGTAGTTTTTATGAGGATAATACCGGTACATTATGGATTGCGACAAATGGTGGTGGTTTGAATAAATTTGTTCGTGAAACAGGGACATTTGTGCGTTATCAGCATGACGATAATGAGCTCAATAGTATTTCTGATAATACCGTTTCTGCAATTTATCAAGATAAAGCTGGGACATTGTGGATTGGCACAAATGAAGGATTGGACAAATTTAATCCTGAAACTAAAAAATTTACCCATTATCTCAGTGGTTATATAATCAACACAATTTATGAAGATGAAGCCGCTAAATTATGGATTGGTAGCGATGGCAAAGGTTTGTTTCAGTTTGATCCAAAAACTAAGGAATATATTCATTATCAATATGATGGAAAAAATTCTGCAAAAAGTTTAAATAATAATTATATTAATACCATTTATCAAGATAATGCCGGCACAGTATGGCTTGCAACCTGGGGAGGAGGAATCAATAAATTAGGTGATGCCAAAAAATTTAGGCTTTATCAACATCAAGAAAACAATCCCAGTAGTCTCAGTAGTAATGCGATTTGGACAATTTATGAAGATAGTCGTAGCATTTTATGGATTGGTACTGAAGGTGCGGGACTCAACAAATTTGATCCAAAAAATGAACAATTTATACTTTATGAATCTGATGAAGATAATGAAAATAGTCTGATTGGTAACGATGTTTATGGTATTGTCGAAGATCAGAAAGGTGCGTTATGGATTGCTACATGGGAGGGTTTGGATAAATTTGATTCAATAACCGAAACCTTTGTACATTATCAACATGAAGAGAATAACCCCAATAGTTTGATTCACAACAATATTAATACCATTTACCTAGATAAAATGGGTATGTTATGGATTGGTACTTGGGGATATGGATTGGATAAGTTTGATCCAAACGCCGAAACTTTTGTGCATTATCGGCATAATAAAAAAGAGCCTAACAGTTTAATTAATAACCAAGTCAATACAATTTATGAAGATAGCAAAGGGATGTTATGGTTTGGTACAGTCGGTGGATTGGATAACTTTAATCGTGAAACCGAGACTTTTACCCATTATCGATATGATGATAAAAATCCTCATAGTTTGAGCAACGATCATATTTATGCAATTTACGAAGATAGCAGAGAAAATTTGTGGATTGGCACGACAGGCGGTGGGTTAAACAAATTTAATCCAGCAACGGATACTTTTACCCATTACCACAAAAAAGTGGGAGGATTACCTAATAATACCATTAATCATATTTTAGAAGATAATCAAGGTTACCTTTGGCTAAGTACCAATAAAGGATTGTCCAAATTTAATCCACAAACCGAGACATTTAGAAATTATGATGTGGGTGATGGTTTGCAAGGTAATGAATTTATAATGGGTGCTGGTTACAAAAATCGTAACGGCGAATTATTATTTGGCGGTACTAATGGTTTTAATATCTTTCATCCCGATAAGCTAAAAGATAATCCTTACATTCCTCCCGTAATTATTACCGATTTTCAGCTATTTAATCATCCTGTTGAAATAGGAAATAACTCCCTTTTACAACAACACATCAGTTTTACTGAAGCACTTCCTTTATCTTATCAAAATTCCGTGTTCTCCTTTGAATTTGTAGCACTTAACTATACCAGTCCACAAAAAAATCAGTATGCCTATATGATGGAAGGGTTTGATAAAGAGTGGACTTATGTTAATAGTCAACGCCGTTTTGCCACTTATACCAATTTAGATGCTGGTGATTATATCTTTAAAGTTAAAGCCAGCAATAATGACGGTGTTTGGAATGAACAAGGCACTGCACTAAAAATCACCATTATTCCGCCCTGGTGGGAGACGATGATATTTAAGCAAGCGATGTTCTTGTTAATCATCGCTTTAATCTTTGGGGGATATCGATGGCGCGTGAGTATTATTGAACATCAAAAACGTCAGTTGGAAATCCAAGTCGTAGAACGCACTAAAGCACTCTCTAAAAAAACCAAAGAATTGGTGGAATCTCATAAACTATTAGAAATGGCTAAGGAAAAATCGGAAGTCGCTAATCAAGCCAAAAGTACTTTTTTGGCCAGTATGAGCCATGAATTACGAACACCGCTCAATGCAATTTTGGGTTTTACCCAAATCATGCAGCGCAGTCGTTCTTTACCTGATGAACATCAGGAAAATCTCAATATAGTGAGTCGCAGTGGTAATTATCTATTATCACTGATTAATGATGTATTGGATATGTCCAAGATTGAAGCGGGTAAAATCACATTGGATGAACAAAACTTTGATTTACACTGTTTACTGGATGAAGTGTATGACTTATTTTATCTCAAAGCAGAAAGTAAACACTTGCAACTACAAATTGAACGGGATGACAATGTGCCACGCTATATACGCACAGATGGTACAAAATTACGGCAAGTTTTAATTAACTTAATGGGTAATGCGATTAAATTTACCCAAGAAGGAGGTGTTTCCTTATTTATTGAAGAAACTACAAAAATGCCACTGGGAGATACTGACAAGACGATTCTAGAATTTAAAATTGCAGACACAGGTGCGGGAGTTGCAGCTGAGGAATTAGATAAATTGTTTGAAGCCTTTAGCCAAACAGAAACGGGGCGAACTTCACAAGAAGGCACTGGACTTGGTTTACCCATCAGCCGTAAATTTGTGCAACTGATGGGTGGAGATATTACCGTGCAGAGTGAGGTTGGCAAAGGAACCGTATTTCAATTTCCTATCCATGTTCAAACCGTCAATGCGATAGACAGTATCAGCGAAGGCGATAAAAAACGTCAAGTGCTTGCCCTAGAACCTAATCAACCCCGTTACCGCATTTTGATTGCCGATGATAAATGGGATAATCGCCAATTGTTGATTAAGTTGCTAAATCCTTATGGTTTTGAGTTACGTGAAGCCAGTAATGGACAAGAAGCGGTTGATATTTTTAAAGAGTGGCAACCTCATTTAATTTGGATGGATATGCGTATGCCAGTGATGGATGGTATACAAGCGACTAAACACATTAGGAACCTACCTGATGGGCATAACATTGCGATTATTGCGCTCACAGCGAGTGTACTTGAAGAAGAACGGGAAAATATTTTGGCAGCAGGATGTAATGATTTTTTACGTAAACCTTTTAAAGAAAATGACATCTTTGATTTGATGCATACACATATTGGTGTGCGTTATGTCTATGAAAAGGTGAAGGGAACGGAACCTAAAAAAGAGAGAGAGGATATTGTTATTCCAGATGCATTGGCAGTATTACCCAACGAGTTATTAACACAAATGCAACAGGCAGCCATGACGTTAGATATAGACGTAATGCCCGCTCTAATTGAACAGGTTCGCTTGCATAACGAACAACTCGCTGATGAATTACTTAAATTGGCAAACAACTTCCAATATGATCGTTTGCAAGAATTAATTAATGCCCAAATTTAAGGAGTATTGAGCTAGAGCCTTAATGCCATTAAGTTAAGGATTTTCGTTTCATTTATAGACAAATATTGGGAGTAAATAATTCCATGATTATTTACAATGCGAGCCGAAAGCCGAGACGCGAGCATCGCGTCTCTACAAATCTATCGAATTACCAATCCTTTAATAATTTCGACTTATATATAACGATGAAAACCAAGCCTTGGGATAAATCACTAGGCTAAGAAGTTCAGTGCGTAACATCAGTTATAAAGTTATTTTGTACACGTTCCTTATGGAGGCTAATCAATATGCTACCAAAATTTTTTAAATCCAAAAACTCGCTAACTCGTACTACCATTATTAAAATGGGTATACGGATAGCCATTATCATTATTGCTGTTACACTGGTTAGTTATTGGCACATCATGTCCAATTTAGAATTACAAGTGATTGAGCAACTTGATAAATACATCACTGAACGAGGACACCGTGATAGTAATTTGTTAGAACTGGCGGAAGCTAATCATATTAGTTTCAAGGATGAATTTTTACGCCGTTATCAAGCAATACTAAATGAAGATGTTTCAGCATCGTTTGATCAAGTATTTGAACTAAATGATGATGGTATTATCAGAATGCGGACCAAATACTTTCATGGAGTTCCGTTAGGTGAAGGTGCAAAGATGACCGGTATGTCCGGTTTTATTCAGGAAAACGTAACAGTAACTGATGATTTGCGTCGCCGTCTTATTATTGGTCATAATATGGTGAGTGCTTATGGGCCAGTTTGGGAAAATCGTTTTCCAGATTTATATTTATCCGTACCAGAAAAAGCAGTTGTCGTTTATTGGCCAAAAGTAATTTGGGTACCTGAAAAGGATTCAAAAGTTGATTATTTTGTTACCGATGAACCTTTTTATATCGGTAATCCCGAATACAATTCACAACGTGACATTGTTTGGTCTGGTATTTATTATGAAGAAATTGGGAAGGAGTGGCTAGTCTCTTGTGTAACACCAGTTGATTTTAACGGTAAACATATTGCTACTGTTGGTAGTGATATTTTATTGAGTGATTTATTTGAACGCACTATTAATGATCATCTTGAAGGAGCTTATAATATTATTTTTCAACCGGATGGTCGTCTTATCGCACATCCAAACCAGATGGATGCCATTCAAGCCGGTGGTGGTAATCTTTACATTCAAAAATCGCAAGATCAAAATTTGAACAATATTTTTGAACGAGTGACCAATCGGCAACCGGGGCAAACTGTGATTGAAAACCATAAGGATGATGAATTACTTGCTATTACCAAAATTGAAGGGCCTAATTGGTATTTGGTCACCGTTTATCCTAAATCACTGATGGCCAATTTGGCATTTAATACAGCGAGTTTTATCTTGTTTCTCGGTTTGCTTTCACTGTTGATCGAAATCACGGTACTATTTTTTGTGCTACGTCGGCAAATTGCACAACCTTTACAAGAGTTTATTGATGCAACTAAAAAAATTGCCAGTAGAAATTTTAGTGTTAAGGCAACACAGCATTTACCCTTGAGTCGTCAAGATGAAATTGGCGAACTTGCTCACTCCTTTAATGGTATGGCAGAGCAATTGAAAACTTCATTTGATACCTTAGATGCCAAGGTAATTGAAAGAACAGCTCAATTAAATGATAAGATTGAAGAATTGACTAAAACTCGCCAAGAACTGGTACAAAGTGAAAAAATGGCCGCATTGGGGCAATTGGTTGCTGGCATTGCCCATGAAGTAAATACGCCATTGGGTGCTATTCGTTCTTCAGCGGAAACGCTTACCAGTGGCCTTAAACAGACATTAGCCCAATTTCCTAAACTGTTTAAAGTGTTAACTCCAATACAACAGGATACCTTTTTTACCTTACTTGAACATTCGTTACAAAATTCGATTATTTTAACCATTAAAGAAAAAAGGGCTGCAAAAAAAACTTTGACCACAGAGTTAAAACAATGTGGAATTGCTAACCCACGCATATTTACTGAGACATTTATTAGTTTGGGTATCTATGCACAGGTGGATCAATATTTGCTGTTGTTGCAAAATGCGAATAGTGATTTTGTGTTTGAAATTGCTTACAAACTTTCTACTCTGACGAGAAGTACGGCAAATATTACAACGGCAGTTGAGCGAGCCTCTAAAGTTATTTTTGCCTTAAAAACTTTTGCGAGACATGATCAAAGTGGAGAAAAAGCAACAGCTCATTTACAAGAAGGGTTAGAAACAGTACTCACGTTATACCATAGCCAGATCAAACAAGGCATTGAACTCATTAAAGAGTATGAGGATTTACTCCCTATTTTATGTTATCCGGATGAACTTAACCAAGTTTGGACTAACATTTTGCATAATGCTTTACAAGCGATGAATTACAAAGGCTCTCTTAAAGTAACTATTTCACAACAAGACAATTATGCCGTTGTTGCCATAACCGATAGTGGGCAAGGGATTCCATCTGAGATCAAAGACCAAATATTCACGCCCTTTTTCACAACGAAAGCCGCTGGCGAAGGTAGTGGGTTAGGACTGGATATTGTCCAGAAAATCGTTGACAAACATAATGGTAAAATTGAAGTTGACAGCGAAGTTGGCAAAGGGACAACTTTCTCAGTCTGGTTGCCAAAAGAATAGAAAAATGAGTACAACTGATAACAACTGATATTACGCACAGTGTTTCTAGGATACTTGATGTTCAAAATTTCTAAAAAATAATGACTTGCTATAAATAATTTGCCGAGATGCGAGCATCGCGTTTCTACAAATCTATCGAATTATTAATTCCTGATTGTAACAGATTTTGGGGACACCCCCTAACCCCCCGTACACGGGTGGAACCAAACATCATTTCGACACTTTGCTTTAATTTTTCTATTTTGGGACTTCCCCCTGTGTACGGGGGGTTAGGGGGGTAAAAAGGGGGGTGTCCCTAGGCTGATAAAAATATAATTTACTTACAAAACAAAATGTTACGGCCAATAAATAGAGCCTTTAATCGTAAATCATTGATTTTCAGCTTATAAAAACCAAAAATATGACATCATACACTAACTT
>JAUCGK010000503.1 GCA_030378085.1 Candidatus Parabeggiatoa sp. HSG14 | reverse complement strand
AACTGAGAAAGATACATCAAATCATCAATTTTAATCACGCTATTTTTCAATGACTTACTCAACCCTTAATTCGCATTAAAACAGAGTTCTTATCGTTATACACAATTTTATATTGTTTCTTGTACACCGTATCGCGAACCGCAATGCTGTGTCCAGAATCGGTAATTTCTGTATAGCAGTGTTATTTCATTTTTTATTGATGTGGGACTAAAAAATCAATGATTTCCGAGTCAATTATACTTATGTATAACCTAAGTTACCAACTATAACTTATTGAAATATTAATAAAAATTTATGAACCAATCATTTATCTAAAAAATCAGTTTATAGCATTTTCCAATTGCTACCTCACCTAAATCCCCTCCTTACAAAGGAAAGGACTTAAAAGAGTAGTTGTATTACCAAATTGAAAAATACTATTTAGTATAGTATTATCATAAAATAATGAAATAAATTAATTAGTTATATAAATTTTAGTCAGAATATTTATTTTTAAACTTTAAAATTATATTTTTCGTAATTTATAATTTTCAATGAAAAAACACGATGCTTAACTTTATAATCTAATGATAAATAGATTGATTTTTATGTAGGGTTCCTTTCACTCACTACCAGAATATTACCCACCATCTCCATAAACCACGAATGATGCCCAATACAAAGGATGATTATAGTAAGATTTGCTTGCTTTACCATTAATCATTTTGAGTTTTATTTGACGCAAAGCTTCAGCAGGCTTTTTGCCCATTTTCAAATTTTTAAATAGATTCACGCTCAATTCTTGGGCTGAATAAGATTCCACAGACCAAAGTGTCACCGTAATTGCAGGTGTACCGGCATACATAAAAGCACGAGTCAACCCCATAATCCCCTCACCTCTGATATTTTCACCACGACCCGTATTGCAAGCTGATAGGTTTATAAAATCGGCATTCAACTGTAATGAAAAAGCATCTGCCATTGTCAAATATCCTTCAGTTTGTGAATTGGACAATACCAGAGTAGGTTGTGCTATTTCTTTAATTTCACCGGGTAAAATACCATGAACTGAGAATAACAAATAACGATAATCGTCCAGTTTACCTTTTTTATTTAATTTGAACACCGTGTTTAGGGTGGCATTTTTACCTAACTTTAATGCATCAAAGGGTGCTTTGAATAAAGCCGCAATGGCGCGTGCTTCATCGGCAGTCTCAGGTAAGGGAGGAAAACAAGTATCATTTATTGTGTCAAGATATGTTTGAGTACGTAATTGGGCAATTGTAGGTGTCCTCAACCCGTTTTTTTTATTTATTCCTAAAGTATCATTGTTTGAACAAGGTTGATAGGCAGGATCAGCAAAGGCTATAAATTGTTGATTTGGTTTATTTTTACGCTGTGCTTGGGTGTCTCGTAGAATTGTGAGCAATGATGCTGAGGATAAATAGACAATAGCATAGTCTTGAATAAGATAATGTGGTTTGTCATCAGTTGTTGTATGAGTAACAAGCGTTTCAAAAGGTAATCCATATAAAGGCCCTGTGGGTACAATATACAGGGTGTTAACATCTCTCAACAACTTATGGGCTACATCAGGTAGCAGTTTTTGATAAAGTAAATGACTTTCTTCAGTCAATTCCGGCCATTTATTGATGATAAGTGGGCGCAACCCATATTCTTTATCATATATACTTTCTTTTAGGGTTTCTTCTCCTACTGGTAGAGTAAACAATGTAAATTGAGATTGCCCTATAATCCAAAGGGCGGTTTTGTCTGGCATAACCTCATAAACCAATATCCGTTCATTGGGTTTTAAAACCTTGTTTTGTAAAGTTTTTACTGTCACTGGTTGGGGATATTTCAAGGCATAGTAGTCAGGGTATTTTTCCTTAATTTGATTTTTTAAAACTAAAAGAGAAGTTTTTAAAGTGTTAAGACGTTGAGTTAATTCTTTAATAAGATAACGGTTTTGTTCAACAAAGGGTTTGTTACGTTCTTGTACTAAATTGATTTGCGTTTTGGCTTGTTGTTTGAGAAGTGATTGTTCTTGTTTGGTTATATTTTCAGGGACACCCGAAAATCGTTTGGCACCGCTTTGACCTATTTGTTCAAGAAACACACGCCCTTGTTTACGCTCAAAAATTTCTAATGATTTACGGTCATAGCCTTTAGTCGGTTGTTTTTCATGTAGATTTTGTAGCAGAGCAATAAATTCATCGTACACTGCTAATTTGTTACGCATAAAAGAAAGTTTATGACTTTGTTTTACTAAATCTGCACGTAGGTTTTCAATATTGTCCAAGGTTTTTTCATAGTGAATAATAGCAGTATCTAATTGATTAAATTGTATTTCTACTTGGGCCAAACCGCGCTGCGCTTCCCATAAAATATCTGTACCTAGTGGCTCAAGAATAAAAATACTGTCTTGAAAAGCTTTTTTTGCTTGTTGATATTGATTAAGGTTTTTGTATGTCCAACCAAGATGAGTAAGGCTATCACCTTCGCCACGTTTATCACCAATGTTGTGTTGAATAGTTACCGCTTTTTGATGTAACTCTAAGGCTTTTAAATAATTACCAAGTTGTTGATAGATAAAACCTAAATTAGTTAGATTATTACCCATCCCCCGTTTGTCTCCAATATTACGTTCTATCACCAAGGCTTGTTGGTAAAAATTTAAAGCTTTTGAATATTGAAATTTTTGTCCAAAAATTTTTGCCTCAACTAGGTTTTTGTACGTAAAACCAAGATTAGTCAAATTGGCTGCTTCACCACTTTGATCACCAATATCACGATGTATCGTCAAAGCTTGTTGATAATAGGCGAGTGCAATTTCATATTGCCCTAAGTTATCATAAACAACACCAATATTAGTTAAATCAATACCTTCGCTGCGTTTATCTCCAATGCCTCTGTGAATATCCAAGGCTTGCTGAAAATATTCTAAGGCTACTTGATACTGTCCTAAATGAAGTTGCACTACACCGAGATTAGTCAAATCAGTACTTTCGCCATGTTCTCCAATTTCACGTCTTATAGTCAGGGATTGCTGATATAATTCAGATGCTTGTTGATATTGTCCAAGATTAGAATATACATTACCCATGACAGATAGAATACGGCTTTCTGTCTGCTTGTTGCCAATATTGCGATGGATAGCCAAAGCTTGTTGGTAATGATCTAAAGCTTGTTGATATTGCCCTAAATTTCTGTGAACAATACCAATATTGCTTAAGTCATTTCCTATACCACGTTTATCATCAATATTACGGTGAATAAGTAAGGCTTCTTGGTAATACATTAATGCCTCTTGATATTGGCCTAAATTTCTATAGACAATACCTACATTAGCTAAACTAGCAGCTTCACCTTTTTTATCGTTAAGTTCACGTTTAATTGCCAAAGCTTGCTGAAAATGTGTTAAGGCTTGTTGATATTGTCCAAGATATTTATGTACCAAGCCAAGATTGGTCAAATTAATACTTTGAGCATATTTATCACTATTATCTTGATCTATTTCTAAGGCTTGCTGATATAATTTTAAGGCTTGTTGATATTGCCCTAATTTTTTATACACTTTGCCAAGATTACCAAGGAATATACTCATGGCTTGGTGGTTTTTTGTTTGACGTGCAAGATTTAAAGCTTGCTCCCATTTCTCCAAAGCGGTAGAGTAGTCATAAGCATAATAAGCTTGTTTAGCCTCTTTATTTAAGTGATTAAGGGAATGAGGTGATGTAATAACCGCGTTGATTGTTAATGGTATCCATAACACAATTGATATTAACCCTAATCCTAAATGTTTCATTTCAATCTCCAAATTTGTAATCGTTAAAATAGAAGTTCTATTTAAAGTTTAACTCAGGAAAAACATGATGTTCAAAAAAAAAATTTTAATATTAAGTTTATTAATAAATTTATTTTTAATAAGTGGTTGTCTTAAAGAAGTGTCTAAAAAAATTGAAGATGCATCTACAGAAGTTAAAGACAAATTATTTGAACTTGAAAAAGAGGACAATAAAGGGCATGAGACGCTACAAAATCCTGTTCATATTGACACAGATTTGGAATTTGAACCTTCTCTCAGAGATTTACCAGATGAGACTAGTATGAAAGGAAATAATAAAAAAGAAGCATGTTCTTCTGAAAAGGATACCAAGAAAAAAGGGTGTTTAAATTAGATAACATAACTTTAAGAATGTGCATAAAATAACGTAGTCAACTTTTTAATCTTTCCAAAAAATTAATATACCATATACGGGAAATTGCTACGTTTATTTTAGAAACATCAATTGTTCATTTCATTCCTAAGTCATTAAGTAAAAATAAAATGCACATTTTCCTTGAATCCTTACCCTTTAAATGAGGAGTTAGGGGATTATTTTAGGTGAGTTATTTTTGCTTGTATACTTTGTAGCTAGGATAGTAATTTTAATTTTGATTTAAAATTTAAAGTTTGTAAATAGTGCTACTTAATTTTTTAGCATTGACAAATTTATTAATAACCTGAGTTCGATGTAAAAATAGAATTAATTCAATATCGTTCCCAAATTTTATTTGGGAACGCACTGTCTGCCAAGCTTTGCTTGGCAAAACTCGAAGCAAAGCTTCTGATGCATTGTGTTCTCAAATAAAAT
>JAUCGK010000329.1 GCA_030378085.1 Candidatus Parabeggiatoa sp. HSG14 | reverse complement strand
CCTTTCCCGATTGCGTCAGGTACAAGTCCCCTCCTCAATTTAAGGAGGGGATTTAGGGGAGGTTGTACTCTATTCAATCGGGAAACGCTATAAACCATCAACACCGAAGGGGTTGAATAAAAATTTAATTACCATAAGTAAGTTGACATTCATATTCAACCCCGTTAGGGCATTTTCCATAGGTTTCACCTATGGCTATTCACGTTTTACCCCTTCGGGGTTATTTAAAAAACAATTTCGTGGTGAAAAAATATTGGCCATTTTATGACAAATTTAACACTCCCGTTGCAAACCCATCCAGCAACCAAAAACTAAACCCAACTTATTATTAAAAATTTTAATATATTTAATGCCAACCGAATTAACTTTATTGTCAGCCTTTTTAGCTGGATTGTTGGGTTCCGGACATTGTGTTGGTATGTGTGGTGGCATCATTGGGATGTTAACCATGAACTTATCTACCGATGTGCGGCAATCTTTTGTACGCTTGATACCTTATTTACTCACTTACAATATAGGACGTATTGGCAGTTATGTACTTGCTGGCATTTTAGTTGGTTTATTAGGAGAGCAATTCGTTAATTGGTTGCCAATTGATAATCCGCATATAATTGCAGCATGGGTAGCCGGTTTATTTATGATCGCATTGGGATTATACATAAGTACATGCTGGCAAATTTTTACTCCCTTAGAGAAGGTAGGTGTTATCTTGTGGGGTAAAATTGAACCTTTGGGCCGCCGTTTTTTGCCGGTTACCCGTCCATTACAAGCATTAGGCTTAGGTTTAGTCTGGGGTTGGCTACCATGTGGTTTAGTCTATGGCATTTTATTATTAGCCTTGACATCAGGTAGTGCTTTGAAAGGTGGACTATTAATGTTTGCATTTGGACTTGGAACTTTGCCTATGTTACTTGCTGTAGGAGCAACGGCACAATGGTTTACTAAGTTTGCAAGAAAACGGTTAGTTCGTAGTATTGCTGGAATAATGATAATTTTATTTGGGCTAATGATTTTATTTGCTTCCCATCATTAATATACTCTAAACGTTCAAGTTTTCGGATTAATACCTGCCAGGTTTTTAAAACCTGGTATGGTGTTTTTAGTATATTCTCATAATCCGAAAACTTAAATGTTTGAGGTATTAAGTCTAATTTCTGACATCGAAAAAACACCATGAACAAAAGAATGTAGAAATGAGTCTCTATACTAAACATGAAAAAATTCATCCTCGTATTATCTTAGGATTTTTCACGCGCTTAAAAGCATTAAGTGGTTTTACCTTATTAGGCATTTATTATACTTTTCCTTGGTTGCAATGGAATGGTAACCAATTAGTATTATTTGATTTACCTGCCCGTAAATTTCATTTTTTTGGCTTGATTTTTTGGCCACAAGATTTCATTTATCTCGCCCTGTTATTAGTACTCGCTGCATTTGCCTTATTTTTCTTTACTACGTTAGCAGGGCGTTTATGGTGCGGTTTTGCTTGTCCACAAACTATTTGGACTGATGCGTTTTTATGGATGGAACGGCTTGTCGAAGGAGATAGACTTAAACAGATAAAATTAGATAAAGCACCTATGTCATTGGGTAAATTCCGCATTAAAGTGACTAAACATACCTTATGGGTTATTTTTTCTCTCTTTACCGGTTTTACTTTTGTTGGTTTTTTCGTGCCTATTCATGAATTGACTTCAGCATTTATCGAATTTAATCTCACAGATTGGAACACCTTTTGGATTTTGTTTTATGGTTTTATGATTTATGGTAATGCGGGTTGGATGCGGGAACAAGTATGTATTTATATGTGTCCTTATGCACGTTTCCAAAGTGCCATGTTTGACAAAAACACGATGATAGTTGCCTACAGTGAGAAACGTGGAGAATCCCGCGGCTCACGTAAACGTAATTCTAACTACAAAGAAAAAGGTTTAGGCGATTGTATTGACTGTAAAATGTGTGTGCAAGTCTGTCCAACTGGAATTGATATTCGTGATGGTATGCAATATCAGTGTATTAGCTGTTCTGCCTGCGTTGATGCCTGCAACGGTATTATGGATAAAATGGATTATCCTAGAGGATTAATTAGCTATACCACAGAAAACGCTTTAAATGGTAAACCTAGCCGGATTTTTAGACCACGTATTTTTGTCTATGGAACAATTTTACTTGCTATATTCATTTCAGTAGTCGTTGCCATCAGTACACGTTCATTAGTGCAGTTAGATGTGATTCGTGATCGTAATAGCCTATTTAGAGAAACTCCCAACGGTTTGATTGAAAATATTTACAGATTGCGAATAATGAACATAGATGAACAACCACATACATACACAGTAACAGCTAGTGGCATTGACGGATTACAATTAGTTAAAGATCGTGAGGTTATTATTGTAGCATCTGGCAGTGTAATGACATTACCAGTACGTTTAAAAGTTGAAGCGACAAACTTAAAAAAACGCAGTAGTACGGTTGTATTCCAATTGACAGCGCAAGATGATCCTAAATTGACTATTAGCGAAGAAGCTCGTTTTTTAGGACCTTTTAATTTTCGTTAAGTACTGAAGCATAAATAAACAGGTGTTTTTATTAAGTCCCTCCCTTTAGCTTCAGTAGGTTGGGAGGGATTTTATACCTAAAAACTTATGCTTCAGTACTTATGTCATCGTTCCCAAGTTTTACTCTCATCGTTATACACAAGTATTTAAGTATTTGATTTAAATGATTTTTCGTAGCTTTTAAAAAATGGTGGGTTTCGTACTTCTACCCACCCTACATTTAAACTTATGTATAACAATGAGAGTTTTACTTGGGAACGCACTGCTTTTGAAGCTTTGCTTCAAGAATATTCATAATTATAGTTGTTTCGTTCATTGCGCGAAGCGGATTTCCCGAAACTCTTACGATAGGAAATATTAAAAATGAAACCTTCTTGGTATCAAGAACCCTTTGTTTGGCTATTGATTTTATTTCCTGCTTCTGCCGTAATCGGCGGAATCATTACAATTTCATTAGCGATTAGTTCCAGTGATGGTTTAGTCGTTGATGATTATTACAAACAAGGACTAGAAATCAATCGTGTTTTAAAACGGGATAAAGCAGCATTAAAACATGGTTTACAAGCCATTTTAACTGTAAACGCAGGGAATCAGTTTATCCACCTAACTCTTAATGCAAATGATAGCTACAAATTACCAAAGGCAATTATGCTGCAATTTAGCCACAGTACTCGTTCCGGTTTTGATAAACAAGTTATGTTAAAACGCATTAGTGATAATATTTACCAAAGCATTTTTCCTTCTTTAAAAGAAGGAATATTTATTTTGCAAATAATAGCAGATGATTGGCGTTTATTAAAATCTACCCATTTACCAATTACTGAAAAAGTGATTTTTAATGATCCAGCCCTCCCCCAAGTTTGATTTTAAAAACAAAATCCCCTTAACACTTTCGTAAATCTGACTACCTATTTGATAATTAAGTAGAGTTAGCATAGTTTCTCCTAAAGTGAATTATAAGGGGTGACGCTGGAGCGTCACGGTATGCGTTCCCAACGTGGACGTTGGAAACGAGAAAAAAGTAATTGTATATAAAAACCTAAACTACAAGGATTGTATATAACAAAGGATTACAACGTTGGGTTGTTTTCGTTCTGAGTTGTAGTTTTAAGAACTGATGTTACGCAGATAGCTTCCAAACGGGGGTGCAAAATTCATTTTGCCAACTAGAGTGTAACCCATCGCAAAATAAATTTTGCACTCCCGTAGAGAGGCCGTGTGTCTTTTGGAAGTGCAGTGCGTAACATCAGCAAATAAAATTTGTGTAGGTGATTCATAGGTGCATGATGCGCCCATCTTTGTAGATTGTCTTGGTAAATTTGGACTTGATCCAGAAGCCATTGTTGTTCTTTTTTTGAAGAATTAGGGTACACTGCCAGTTGAGCTAAAGAACCATAAAGATAAATAATAGGTTCTGCTCCCAAGCCAGCAATTGCGGTTTTATAAGGTTCGATAGTGACGACATCTTCAAGAGTTTGTGAGTATTGTTGAAACAAACAAGAAAGTACAATTCTTTGGACGTATAAAAAGTATAAAGCAATTAAATCCTTGCGTTTTTGGTGAACCAGCAACATCTTATCTTCCTGATAAGCCTCACCGATTAAACGGCAGGGATTTTCTGCTTGCCCCATCAAATTCAAGACACCTTGCCGAAAAATTTCGAATACCAAGCATTTTCTTGTTTGAGTTGCAAACAAGCTTCGCTGTAGCTTTTCATCTTTTGCTCAAGTGCTACTAGTTCTTGTCCGCTATAATACAAATGGGCACCTTCTTCAAGACCACAAAATGAAGCATAGGTAAAATCACCGGTTTCTAACCCAAATTGATATCCTTCTCGTAGCGGTTTTAGCGTTTCTCGGAAATGAGATTTACGGTGCTTTAACCAAATTTCGGTGATATTAATTGCCATCGCTTTAAATCTTTTGGCGTTAAACTATTCCAATAAATTTAAAGCCAGTTGTCCAAATTGATAACTAACTGATGTTACGCAGATAGCTTTCAAACTGGAGTGCAAAATTGAGGACACCCCCCTAACCCCCCGTACACAGGGGGAAGTCCCAAAATAGAAAAATTAAAGCAAAGTGTCAAATGATGT
>JAUCGK010000044.1 GCA_030378085.1 Candidatus Parabeggiatoa sp. HSG14 | reverse complement strand
AACCAAACATCATTTGACACTTTGCTTTAATTTTTCTATTTTGGGACTTCCCCCTGTGTACGGGGGGTTAGGGGGGTGTCCTCAATTTTGCACTCCAGTTTGAAAGCTATCTGCGTAACATCAGTAACTAACTGATTTTAAGTACCTTGACAGTATTTTCCGGTATTTTAGGTTCTCGCAAGAACCAGGTTTTTTTATGTTGAAGTTCAAAGCGTTAGCTTTGGATATGTTTCTGGATGAATACTATTTAATTTTAAATAACTATCCCCATCAATTTTGATAAATATTAACTGTGGAGATTTAAAAATATGCCAACTTATGATTATCATTGTAAAGAAAATGATCAAATCGTAGAAGTGAAACACCCTATCAATGAAAAATTGACAAATTGGGGTGAAGTTTGTAGTCATACGGGTATGGACTTAGGTAATACCTCTGCGGATAGTCCAGTAGCACGTTTAATTAGTGGGGGACAAGTTGTTAAAAGCAGTACTTTGAAAAACCCTGAACCGGCATGTGCTCCGGGTGGTTGTTGTTCTGGTGGAATGTGTGGTATGTAACTAAGTTAACTTAATGGTACAAATGAAAGCTTTCCCCTTTCTCCTCTCAATATCGGACTTACTATGTCGCATTTTTTTTAAGAGGAGTGCTTTTAAGGAAAGTCAAATTGAAAGTCTTCAATCATATCCAAAACTAAACCTGACAGGCCTTTAAAACCAGTCAGGTTTGGCTTAAAATAAAGCTTTATTTCTAAGTAAGTGCCTATTATCCTTTTCCTTACTCCCCTAAAAACCATTTTCGTAACATTGATGGTGCTTGTCCTTTCACTGTGGCACGAATTTTGTAAAAATAAGTACCTTGTTTACCAAATCCTTCATCTAATATTTCATGTTGTAACAGCAAGTCATTCACTTCAGAAAATATTTCTTCTTCTTTTATTAGCATTGGGGCAACATCGCCTTTGCTATTGAATTCTGCTAAATGAGCCGCTTTTACTAGCATGATTGCACCTTGTTTAGAAGCTTTTTGTTTGGCAACTTGCTTCGCTTTTTCTTTACAAGTTTTGATAGTCATATCATCACTACAGTTGATTTCTGCACGCACTTCAATCACTTTTTCTTGCTCTAACTCCCTCTTAAATCTTTGGAAACGGGCTTCAGCTAGTTCTTGACGTAAATAATCAACTTTCTCAGCAAGATGCTTTAAGGTATTTTGTTCTTGGATAATTTTTGTTTCTGTACTAATAATTTTTTGTTGGATGTTTTCCAAATGCAGTTGGCTATTTTTAAAAGCGTGTAAAGATTTTTGGTAATTTTTTCTTTGTGTTTTAGCTAAAAAACTGTCATCTATTTTTTCTAATTGTTCAGCCAATTTAAGTTGCTTTTTTCTTTTATCTAAAGAATTTTTATTATTAGAAATATTACGTTTAGCCGTATAAATTTGTTCTTGTAGTTCAGTAAGTTGTTGTTGAGTCTTGTGTAAATGGTTAAGTTGAGACCAACACGCATTTTGTTGAGTATTATACTTAATCACTACTTTTTCTAAAGGACGTGCTTTTTTAACAAATTTAGGCGATAATGGTAACTCACAAATGAAATCAAGAGAAATAGAATTAATAGAATTAGAGGTAATTTTTTGATTCCGTGCAATGGATTTAGAAGTGAGAGAATTAAAAACTTTTGAAGATTTAGAAGATTTAGAAGATTTCTTTAGGTTTAATGTCCATAAATTCACGGTATTATCAAAACTAGCAGATGCCAACCATTTGTTATTTGGAGAAAAAGCAACTGATAACACATGTTGCTTATGTCCCGTTAACTTGTGCAAATGCCAAGAGGCTACATTCCACAATTTCACGTTTTTATAATTCCCTGATGCCAGCCATTTGCTATTTGCAGAAAAGGCAAGGGATGTCACTTCGTTATGATGATCTAAGGTATATCGCAAATTTTTAGAGGCCATTTCCCATAGTCTCACTATTTTATCAGCACCGCCCGATGCTAACCATGCACTATCTGGCGAAAAAGCAACTGACCAAATTAAATCTGTATGCCCTCTTAAGGTTTGTTGCAATTGTCCGGTGACCATATTCCACAATTTTATGGTGTTATCCTGACTGCCTGACGCTAACCATTTACCAGAAGGAGAGAAAGCAACTGATAAAACCGAATTCTTATGTCCTACCAAAGTACGTCGTAACCGCCCCGATACCGTCTCCCATAATTTCACCGTGTTATCCCGACTCGCTGATGCTAACCATTTACCAGAAGGAGAAAAAGCAATTGACCAAACTTCATTTTGATGTTTCAAAGTACGTTGCAATCGTCCTGATTTTACGCGCCATAATTTGACTGTGTTATCCCGACTCGCTGATGCTAACCATTTGCCATTGGGAGAAAAAGCGACTGACCAAACCCAATCCTTATGTCCAATCAAATTATATTGTAACTGTCCAGATTGCACACTCCACAGTTTCACTATTTTGTAACTGCCAGTTGCAAGTAAATGACTATTTGGCGAAAAGGCAACAGTATTGACATCTTCACTATGTTGCCAATGCCATTTCATCTTAGAAATTTGATGTTTTGCCATGACGAGTGGACTCTGCATCATGACAATAAATATCCATACCAATAAGAATTTTTGTTTTTTCATTCTTTAATCTTAGATTATTCCTACCATTATAATTAATTTTAATATAGTTTGATTTCGTTAGTCAAATACGTTTTGCGTAAACTCATTAAAAACGTTGCAACAAATAATTGATGTGGTAGGATGAAAAATCGTATCTCTGCTGTTGGAGTCCAAGATTTATCTTGGCTTTTTCCCAAACTAAAGTTTAAAACAAAGAAGTCCAAGATTTATCTTGGGATCGAACAAACTAAAGTTTGGATAGGTGGATTATTTTTTCCTTTTTTCCTTGACAAAGGTTTAAAACGGTTGTTATGTTAAATATTGTTTTAGATAATGATGTCGTATTGGATTTATTATCCCTCTCTAAAAACGACACTCAACACACTTTTGCCCGTCTCCAAAAGTCCCCCATTCATTTTTGGGTGTCATGCTGTGTATCGTCTTTACTCGAAACACAAATTAACACTGCTCATCATAAGCCTTTAACAGCATTATTCGATGGTAATAATGTGCAATGGTTATCTTCATTAGCAGCGCATTGGAGTGAAATTCCAGCTAATTGTCCCAATAAAATTCAAGCACTGATGAGTTTGGATGCGGCTACCTTGCCGGGCATGACGATTATTTGGAGTAATAATCTTGATTTTACGTCGGTTCTTCCTGACATCGAATGGGGAGATCATGAATTTGTTTATGGGATGTTGGCACAATACGAAGATGAAACCTCTTTTGCAGATTTAACCAGTCAGCAACTTTTACAACGTCCAATGTTAGAAAAATACTTGTTTAATGTATTAAAACATGGGCAATATGTGGGTGGTCCTGAAATAGAAGAACTTGAAAGTGAATTAGCGGCTTATGTAGATGCAAAACATTGTGTCACTGTGGCGAGTGGAACAGATGCTTTATTGGTTGCTTTGATGGCAATTGGTGTCAAGCATGGGGATGAAATTATTACATCACCGTTTAATTTTATTGCCAGTGCAGAGATGATTGCTTTGCTTGGTGCTAAACCCGTTTTTGCTGATATTGATCCTAATACTTACACGCTTAATCCATTTTTATTGAAATCAGCCACTAAATTCAAAACCAAAGCGATTGTTGCTGCTAATGTATTTGGACAATGTGCTGATTTTTTTGCTATTAATAAAATTGCCAACCAATATGATTTACCAGTGATTGAAGATGCTACTCAAAGTTTTGGAGCCAGTTATCATAATCGTAAATCAGGGATTCTATCAGCAATAAGCTGTACCAGTTTTTATCCTTCTCAACCACTAGGTGCTTATGGAGAAGCGGGCGCGTGTTTTACCAATGATGATGTACTGGCTAATATGATGCGACAAATCCGTCATCATGGACAAAATAAGCGTTACCATCACCAACATATTGGTATTAGTAGCCGTTTAAACACGATACAAGCGAGTTTATTGCTTGCAAAGTTAAAGCATTTTCCTGAAGACTTAGAAGCACGCCTCCAGGTTGCAGAGACTTATAATCGTTTATTAGAAGGACATGTGAAAACACCGGTGGTTGTTTCCCACAACACGAGCGTCTATAGCCAATATACTATTGAAGTAAATCACCGTAATGAAGTGCAACAGCAGTTACAAAAACAAGGTATTACGACAATGATACATTACCCAATACCTATACATTTGCAACCAGTTTTTGCTTCTTTCGATCAAAGTGAAGGCAGTTTTCCAGTTGCCGAAGCGGTTGCGCGGCGCGTGTTAAGTTTGCCAATACATTCTTATCTAAGTGAAGAGAAACAAACTGAAATAGTTGATGCGCTTATCAGTGTTTTGTAATCAAGAAAATAGTTGAGAAAAGGAACGGAATGGGAAAAGGAGGGAGAGAAAAATAATGATTCGTTTTAATGACTCTAATTCCACCGGTGGTTATTCATATTAAACCCCTATAGGGGTTTAAAGTGTTTACCCGTTTTGAGTTTGGAGTCAGTCAGCCCCATAACTCCGCTAATCTTTACCCACAAGTACCCAGCAGTTTTTTGAGTCCAAACCTTCAGGTTTGGCAGTTCGCGATGGAGTCCAAACCTTCAGGTTTGGCAGGAGCGAAGGACTCCAAAAACACAAACCTGAAGGTTTGGACTCCAAAAACCCAAAACTTGCCAGGTTTTTAAAACCCGGCAGGTTTCAAATCCAAAATATTGACTGAGTGTAAATTCAGAATGGTTGAACTTCAACTAAAATCATCACTACAATTAAAATTAATACCGGAAATTCATTAAACCAACGATAGAAGGTGTGGCTGTGATGATTGCGATCCTGTTTAAAATCATTCAAAAATTTGCCACAATAAATGTGATAAACTATCAAAATCAACACCAATACGATTTTAAGATGTAGCCAGCCTACTCCTGTTACTACTAAGAAAGCATCCCACCAATAAGCAACTAATAACCATACACCAAACCCTACTGTTAAAATAGCACTAGGTGTAGTGATACCATAAAACAATTTACGTTCCATGACTTTAAACTGCTCATTACTAATAGCATCTTTAGTCATGGCATGATAGACAAACAAACGTGGTAGATAAAATAGTCCTGCAAACCACGTTACCACAAAAATAATATGAAACGCTTTAATCCACAGCATTTTCTTTCCTCATTTATTAATTGATAACAGGGTAGATATTGGAGTTCAAAACAAAACATTTTGCTTTGAATTCCGTTACTATCAGATAATTGAAGTTACGCAGATAGCTTACAAGCTGGAGTGCAAAATTCATTTTGCTAACTATAGACAACTCATAGCAAAATAAATTTGAAACGAAAGTATTCACTTTTGGATTAGTCAGATAGAAAAACTGATAATGGATTTAACTTATTTAGCCAATTTACAAACAAAATGGGCGACACAAGTTGTCATTCCCGTTGAAAATAGCGGTTATGTTCCACAATCTGATGATATTATTTTTAGTTTAGATATTCAATATGTGGGCGATATTGCTTTTGTGGGATTGGATATACAACGTTATTCTGGCAAAATCATTGGTACTTATGTAGGTCAAACTTATGTTGAAATTGCATATTTTCCACAATTTTTTTGTTTCAGGGAAGGCCCACCACTTTTAAAAATAGTCAACTATGTGCAGCAACATTTTGCTTTAAAGCCCAGTGTATTGATAACTGATGGACATGGCATTGCTCACCCACGTCGCTTTGGAGTTGCTTGTTGGTTGGGAGTGCAAATAAATCAGCCTGTTATTGGTTGTGCTAAACGGACACTCCTTGAATATCAAGGTGAATTAGGCAAAATACGGGGTAGCTGGCTACCTGTTTACTTGGAAAATGAAATGGTAGGAAGGGTATTACGTACACAAGAAAATATCAAGCCCATTTTTGTGAGTGCAGGACATAAAATCAATCTTCACACAGCGACAGAAATGGTTTTAAAGTTAGCCTCTAAATATCGACTTTGTGAATCACTACGACGAGCAGATCAGGCTGCAAGGGCTTATGCTAAAGGAAAAACCTTGCAGGGAGTGATTTTTTTGGAAAATTTATAATCATCATTATTCTCCATTCCCAATCTTTTCACTTTTCACGATCACTGTGAGTAAATTCGTTCCAAATAGATACGACTTGCTTTATCTTCTGGACATTGTGCTAAACATTCTTGAAAAAGAATTTCTGCTTTTTCTAATTTTTGATGATAATATGACACGAGCGCATTTTCAAATAAGCTCGCTATTTTTACTTTTTTCTCATAAAGAAGCGGAGGAATAGAATCTAGTACTTCAAAAATGGTAGCAGATTCTGTTTTTCCTTTAACAACCACTGTATCAATTTTGCGGATGGCATACTGTTTAGGGTTTTTTAATTGTTCCCTGGTATATTCGGTTATTAAAATCGGTGCCTGATATGTTTTAGTTAATGTCTCTACCCGAGCGGCTAAGTTCACCACATCTCCGATTACTGTCGTCTGCATCCGGTCATTTTCTCCAACCGTTCCCATCATCAAAGGACCTGTATTTATTCCTATTCCAATGGTTATAGGTGCTATATCTGGATACTTTTGATTCTGATTATATTCAGATAAACGAAATAACATTTCAATAGCCGTATTCACAGCATCGTTTGCATTTTCAAACAATGCCATAATGGCATCCCCAATATATTTATCAACAAACCCACTATGTTTGCGAATTACCGGACCCATACAATTCAAATAACTATTTATAAAATTGAAATTTTCTTGTGGAGTCATTTTTTCAGACAATGTCGTAAATGAACGTATATCAGCAAACAAAATTGTTATCGTTTTTTGAGTACATTGTGCTAAGTTAATTTCGTCATATTCTTTTAAATTTAATAAATTAAGAAACTGTCCAGGCAAAAATTTACGAAACGTTTTTACTTTTCTTTCCAATTCCTGAGTTTTTTCTTTCAGTTGTTTATCCTGAAAATAGCTTTTAATCCCTTCTGAAACTGTCAACACCAGATCTTCTACATCCCACGGTTTAGCAATATAACGATATAATTTGGCATAATTGATGGCATTACCTACCGCTTCAATATCTGCTTGGCCTGTCAACATAACCTTAACGGTTGGTGGAGAAATGACGTGAATACGCTTTAATAATTCGTCCCCTTTTAAATCAGGCATAATGTAGTCAGAAATAACTATGGGTATTTCATAATTATCTTCTAGCAATTCTTCACATATTTCTAAAGCTTCTTCTCCTCCTTCAGCCATTTCAATGTTATATTCATCTGCAAAGTGATCAATTAATTGGTCTCTGATACTATCCAAAATAGCTCTTTCATCATCAACACATAAAATAACAGCTTTTTTCATAAACTTTCCAATTTAACTTAACAATATCAGATGACATCCAAAATAAATTTTGGACTCCAAGAATCGCGTTGTGGAGTCCAAAGTTTATTTTGGAAAAATAGGGATTTATGTCCTAATTGAAATGTGATATTGTTAAGTTAATCACTATTTTTAAAGAAGAATTATTCTGAAGCACCAAAATATTAGAGAAATAAAATATTACTAAGCAAAAAGCTTGCCTTGATGCATACCTACCTTCTCCTTTGCTAAAAACTAACTTTTACCCACAAGTCGATAATCTTTTAAAATTCAAAAATGGCGATAAAAGGGTAACATGGAGTCTAAACCTTTAGGTTTTGGCATTCCAAACCTGAAAGTTTGGACTCCAGAGCGAACTGCCAAACCTGAAGGTTTAGACTCCAAAAACTGCTGGGTACTTGTGGATAAAGATTAGTTGCTAAAAAGGAGAATAAAAAAAATTAAGGAAAATAAGTATTTTGGTCAAATACTAATTACCTATGGATAATGTCTCGGTTAAACTTGCCAGGTTTTGTAAAGTTAATTACCTAAAAAACTATATTACTATGTATAGAAACGTTAAAAATCATCTTACTCTGTTTTACCTTTTAAAAAAATAGGAGGGAGGAATGTATAGGAAAATACCTAACAACCTAAGGAATAAGGATTCAATAAAATACGAAAGTTGAAACCTGACAGGTTTTAAAAACCTGTCAGGTTTAGCACCAAAATTTTGTAAATTATTAAATCCTCATTCCTAAGTCCCATACATTAAATCTTGTATTGTTTTCTTTAATTCCAAATTATTAATTTCTAATTCAACATTTCTTGCTTGAAGTTGTTGTTGTAATTGGCTTAATTTTAAATGAGTATTGACTCGGACTAAAATTTCTTTCCGTTTAAATGGCTTTGTAATGTAATCAACCGCACCTAATTTCAATCCCTGAACTTTATCCATAGTGTTCGTTAAAGCACTTGTAAAAATAATTGGGATATCTTGGGTACGTGTATCTGCTTTAAGTTGCTTACAGGTCTCAAAACCACCGATACCAGGCATCATTATGTCTAGTAAAATTAAGTGAGGTAGGCTATGTTTAACGCTTTGTAAAGCACTTTCGCCATCATTTACAACGGATATCTTGAGCTTATCACTTGCCAAAAAAGAATATAAAAGACGTGCATTATCTGGGTTATCTTCTACAATAAGAACCGAGAATGATTGTTGTGGTGAGGTCACATTTAATATTTGTTGACAGTGTGTTGAATAAACTTGTGCTGTTTTATCATTTTTATTGATTTGTAACACTTTATCAAAACAGGCCTGTGCTTTATCAAATTGTTTTCCGTGAAAATAATTAAAACCTAGCTCAAAATCAGATAAAGTTTCCGATTTCAAATCCAATCTAGAGGAGGAGTCTGCATCAAAAACTTCATAAACGGTCACTGATTTCGTTTTGCCTTTAACAGTTACGCAATCAATAATCCGAATATGATATTGTGAAACATCGGCGAGTTGTTTATAGGTTTCTTCTGTGATTAATAAGGGAGTGTTATAAGTTTTTGTAAGCCCTTCAATGCGAGAAGCTAAATTGACCGCATCCGAAATCACCGTGCCATCCATGCGATTTTGACCACCTACTGTACCCAGCATCAAATTACCTGTATGAATACCAATTCCAATATTGATAACAGGATGTTCTGCACGTCCTTGGGTTAAATTATATTCAGCCAGTTTTTTTAACATATCAATAGCAGCTTGTACTGCATGGTCTGCATTTATTGGAAATAAAGCCATAATAGCATCACCAATATATTTATCTATAAATCCCTGGTGTTGATTGATAATGGGTTCCATCCGACTTAAGTAGCTATTGATAAAATTAAAATTTCCAGCAGGTGTCATGCCTTCAGATATCGTTGTAAAAGATCGAATATCCGAAAACATAATGGTCATACTTTTTTCAACACAATTGCCTAATTCAATATTGTCGTATTCTTCCAAATTTAATAATTTAAGAAATTCAATCGGCACAAATTTATGGAAAGTTTTTATTTTCCTTTCCAATTCTCTATTTTTCTCTTCAAGTTGCTTGTCTTTTAAATAACTCTTAATGGCTTCAGAAATCGTTAAAATAAGATCGTCTCTGTTCCAAGGCTTGGCAATGTAGCGATAGAGTTTAGCATAATTAATAGCATTGCCTACACCTTCAATGCTTGCCTGACCTGTTAGCATGATTTTGCGAGTACGAGGAGAAATGATATGAATACGTTTTAACAGTTCATCTCCCTTGATATCTGGCATAATGTAGTCAGAGATAATTAAAGGTATTTCATAATTATCTTCTAACAATTCATCAAATAACTCTAAGGCATCCAAAGCACCTTCTGCAATTTCAATGAGATACGTGTCACCCAGGTTTTCTTTTAATTCCATTTTAAGACTACTGAGAACGGTTTGCTCATCATCAACACATACAATAACTTGCTTACTCATAATTTTTCTAACCCAGATTGAATAGCCTCAATTAATTCATTTTCTTTCCTGCTTTGCCAAAGCTAAAGCTTTGGATTCCAAAAATAGGTACTTATAGGTAAAGATTAGTTTATAAAATGGTGGGTAAGGGTGATTTTTGGGTAAGTTATTTTTGCTTGAATACTAACCCCCATACATTAACTCTTTTATTGTTTTCTTGAGTTCTAAATTATTAATTTCTAATTCGATATTTTTCACTTGAATTTGTTGTTGTAATTGGCTTAATTTTAAATGAGTATTGATTCGGGCTAAGATTTCTTCTTGTTCAAAT
This sequence comes from Candidatus Parabeggiatoa sp. HSG14, assembly GCA_030378085.1. GTDB lineage: Bacteria > Pseudomonadota > Gammaproteobacteria > Beggiatoales > Beggiatoaceae > Parabeggiatoa. The sequence continues at coordinate 13,914 of JAUCGK010000044.1, read as the reverse complement.
GGTTTTGTAATGTAATCAACCGCTCCTAATTTAAATCCCTGAACTTTATTAATAGTACTTGTTAAAGAACTTATAAAAATAATCGGAATATCTTGGGTACGTACATCTGCTTTAAGTCGTTTACACGTTTCAAAACCATCTATACCAGGCATCATAATATCTAATAAAATAATATCAGGCGGTTCAATATTAGCACTTTGTAAAGCACTTTCACCATTGAAAACAATGGAAGCTTTTAACTTATCACTACTCAAAATAGTGGATAAAAGATGTCCATTATTTGGGTTATCGTCAACAATCAGAACTGAGAATAATTGTTGGGGTGTTGTTACATGTAATATTTGCTGACAATGTGTTGAATAAACTTGTGCCGTTTTATCATTTTTATTGATTTGCAACACTTTATTAAAACAGCTCAAAGCTTCATCAAATTGTTTTTCGTGAAAAAAATTAAAACCTTGCTCAAAATCGGATAGCGTTTTTGATTTCAGCTCCAAGCTAGAGGGGGAATTTGCATCAAAAACTTCATAAACAGTTACTGCTTTTGTTTTTCCTTTAACAGTTACACAATCAATAATCCGAATATGATATTGTGAAATGTTGGTAAGTTGCTTATAGGTTTCTTCTGTGATTAATAAGGGAGTATTATAAGTTTTTGTAAGTCCTTCAATGCGAGAAGCTAAATTGACCGCATCCGAAATCACCGTTCCGTCTATACGATTTTTACCACCTACTGTGCCAAGCATCAAATTTCCAGTGTGAATACCAATACCAATATTGATAATAGGACGTTCTGCACGTCCTCGGGTTAAATTATATTCGGCCAGTTTTTTTAACATATCAATAGCAGCTTGTACTGCATGGTCTGCATTTATTGGAAACAAAGCCATGATGGCATCACCAATATATTTATCAATAAACCCATGATATTTATTAATAATGGGTTCCATCCGACTTAAGTAGGCATTAATAAAATTAAAATTTCCTGTGGGTGTCATGGATTCGGATAATGTTGTAAAAGATCGAATATCTGAAAACATAATGGTCATATTTTTTTCGACACAATTACCTAATTCAATATTGTCGTATTCTTCCACATTTAATAATTTCAGAAACTCAATCGGTACAAATTTATGGAAAGTTTTTATTTTCCTTTCCAATTCTTTATCTTTGAAATAACTTTTAATAGCTTCAGAAACCGTTAAAGCAAGGTCTTTTCTATCCCATGGTTTGGCAATATAACGATAGAGTTTTGCATAGTTGATAGCATTACCCATTGCCTCAATACTTGCTTCTCCTGTCAACATAATTTTGCGAGTTGTGGGAGAAATAGCGTGAATACGTTTTAGCAACTCATCTCCTTTGATATCTGGCATAATGTAGTCAGAGATAATTAAAGGGATTTCATAGTTATCTTCTAGCAATTCTTCAAATAGCTCTAAAGCATCCTCACCCCCTTGTGCAATTTCAATGAGATACATATCACCCAGGGTTTCTTTCAATTCCATTTTAAGACTTCTGAGGACTGTTTGTTCATCATCAACACATACAATAACTTGCTTACTCATAATTTTTCTAACCCAGATTGAATGGCCTCAATTAATTCATTTTATAAGAAAATAAACTACCATGACCATTTTCCACTACGCCTCACTGTGGGCCATTTATAGAAAGATGGGTTTAGCTTACCCACCTGTTCTACTAAATCATTACGCACTGCTAAATACTGATTGGCATATTTTTTTTGGGGTTGCACCCACCATCCGCCAGTAGCAATCAAGCCAGACTGAAAATAGATAATTTTATATCCATATTGTTCTAATGTCTTGAAAGGTGCTTGTGTTCGTTGATGAAATAAATTATAAATGATTGCTGGACGTTGTAAAGAACAATGAATACGGATGTCATCGAAATGCTGGAAAAAATACCAATAACTCAATTGAATGCCAAATCGTCCTTTATATAAATGTTTGGTAATGCGGCAATTGGTAAAATCATTAGTTGTTAGTGCAAATCTGTCTAAAAATTGAATTTGCTTAAAATGTTCAGGGGTAATGTAAAAGGGTATCATACCCATTTGACTGGTAAAAATCGTTAATGGTGTTGGTTGTGTTGTCAAAAGGCGTTTAATCACCGTATTTAACATGATTATAAAAGGAATATCTCGCAAATGTCCTCGATTGGCTGTTTCAGCCCAAAAAAAGGTATTTTCTGATAGGTTGAAGTCTTGCAATACGGGGCTATATACTGCTTTAGCCAGCGGTAAAGATATCCCTATCGAATCATATTTTGGAAATTTAGCAGCATCAAAAATAGCTGTCAATGCTAAACTCATTAGTATGGCATTTCCCATCAACTGAGGGATTTTGGTAATAACATAAAGTCCAGAAATAACCAGTAAGGGTAAAATAGGAACAATAAAACGTCCCCCACTCATCCAATCACCCCCACTTGTTACTATAAACGCAAGTGTGGCTACTATGAATAAAATCATTATCATGAATGAGACATTCTTTTTTTCATAATTGGGGGATAATAGAATATCGCATAAGCTCCCTGCCACGAGAATGGTTAAAATAACAAGTGATGGAATCCAATATTGTTCAAGGAAATATTCAATACCAGTAATCAGTCTTTCAAGGTGTATGCCAGATGCTTTAGCGTATACGGGTTGTGGAAAAATTTGTCCAAATGTTTGATATCGCCAAAATGATAATAGCGTAAAAATGGTTAAACTGATTCCAACCAAAATGATAAATTTCACATAGTATGATTTTTCATAAGTAAAGCGTTTTTTGAGTAAAATATTATGAGCCAGAAAATAGACAACGATTCCAATCAAAAATGCTAACATAACAAAAATAGCTTCTGGACGAACCATTATGTAAGCACAAATAAATAAAAAGGTAAACAGAAAAATAGATATCGAGACTTTTTCCGTTAAAAATCGGATAATTGAATAAATCAGTAATACCACAATTAATGCAACTAGCGTGGTTTCAAGCCCACTAAATGACAAATAAACCAAATAGGGAAATAGGGCTAGAAAAAATGCCACAAACCATGCAGATTGTAAATTTAAAAAAACCGCTAAACGCCAAGCCGCTAAAATTGTCAACCCTCCCATCGTTGCTGAGAACAACACGCCAAGAACCGGCATTGAAATACCTGATAGTCGATGCAAAATTGCCAACAGCATAACATGAAGTAAGCTCGAACTTTGTTCAATCGCTTCACCATTATAGTTAATAATATGGCCAAAATTGCTCAAGCCTTTAGCTGCCCAATAGGTAATATAAATATCATCAAAACCAGTAGTCGCACCATACAAAAAAAGGCCATGCAGAAAGGCAAGTCCTATACATAAAATGGGTACTAACCAACCTATATATTTATGATAAAGATATTTATTCATAAGTTATTCTCAGAAAATCACCCATTTTGCAATTACTAGGGTTCTATTGGCACTTAACTTTGGGCCATTTATAATAAAAATCAGATTTATAAGCCTGTGGCCCTAAATCCCCCACCCTGTTAACCAAATCTTCGCGCACAGCTATATGAAACCCGGTCCAACTTCTATTTCTAATCCAGCAACTGCCGGTATAAATCCACCCTAAATGGAAATAGACTATTTTATATCCATTCTGTTCCAACATTTTCAATCTTCTTTTTCCGCTTTGATCAGAAATAATTTCTGGCTTTTTTATTAAGCACTCATGTAATATTTGGTCAAACTCAGCAAATAAATATTCATAGCTTAATCCAAGACCAAATCTTCCTTTAGGTAAATGATTAGTGAGACTACATTTAGTAAAGTGATTGGTTGTTAAAGCCCTCATATCCATAAACTTAACCTGATCACCGTATTTTGAGGCGATATAAAAAGGCAACATGCCCATTTCAACTGAAAGAAGAGTTAGCGGAGTTTGTTGAGTGGTTACAAGACGTTTAACGACTTTATCTAACATGATTACTGCCGGGATGTGGCTAAGAATGGTTCGCGATCTTAATTCAAACCAAGAAAAATCTTGTTCTGACCGTTTAAAATCATGCAACACAGGGTTATATACTGTTTTGGAAAATGGCAATGGTGTTGATATAGAGGTTTTAATCCAAGGTTCTTCTAACATAAATTTGACTGTATCCAAAGCAGCTACCAATACGATAAAAATTAATACGATTTTGCTTATTTGCTGATGTGATATTTGATTGAGTGCATAAAGTCCAGAAACAACTAGAAGTGGCAAAATAGGCACAAAAAAGCGTCCGCTTTCCATCCAATCGCCACCACTCGTCACGGAAAATGCCATTGTTGCACCAATAAAAATAATCATTACCATCAATGCTGTGTTTTTAATAATATTTTTGTGATTCAATAAGACATCATAGATGACTAATAGCGTTAAACCGGTCAAAATAATAAGCGACGGTATCCAATAATGGTCAAAAAAATAGTGGAAACCGGTAATGAGTTTATCAGTACTTAGGCCAGAAGATTTAGCATAGACTGGCTGTGGAAAGATTTGCCCAAATATCTGGTATCGCCAAAGTGATAATAGAATGAAAATGGCCAAACTGATGCTAACCAAAATCGTCCATTTTTGAAAGTCTTTTGTTCCATAGAGAAAGTGGTTCGATTTCTTGAAGAAAAAATTATGAATAATGAAATACAAAGCGATTCCCATCAAAAACGCCAACATAACAAAAATGGCTTCTGGGCGAACCAGAATGTAAGCTCCAATTGATAAGATGGCAGAAATCAAAAGGGAAAACGACACTTTTTCTGTTAAAAATCGGATCACTGAATAGACAAGTAACACAACAATAAAAACCACCAAAGTTGTTTCAAGCCCATTAAATGATGAATAAACTAAATAGGGAAACAGTGCTAAAAAGAGTGCTACAAACCATGTAGAGCGTAAATTCAAAAATACAGCTAAACGCCAAGTCGCTAAAATCGTCAATGCACCCATTGTTGCTGAAAAAAATCCTCCAATAGTCTGCATTGAGATACCTGATAATTGATGCAAAATTGCCAATAGAATGACATGAAGTAGACTTGAACTTTGTTCCAATGCCTCGCCATTATAATTTATGATTTTGCCGAAATTGCTCAAGCTCTGGGCTGCCCAATAGGTAATATAAGCATCGTCACGACCAGTAGCTGCACTGTACAAAAAAAGGCCATGCAGAAAGGCAAGTCCTATACATAAAATAGGTACGAACCAAGATTTTCTATTTGTCATTGGTTCCTCCTTGGATCAAAGGGTGGATAGGCAATGAATTTAGGCACAGAATAGCAACCTGTTACTGGTATCATCACATTTTTTGTTGGCAATTTTTGAGTTCTTGAATAAATTTTGAGAATGGACTTGGGATAAAAATCACACCATTTACTTTGAATAATAGCCTGAAAACGCTTTGAATTAATGGCTTGTGTTAGGCTATCTATAAGAATCTGTTTTGCAGGGGTATTTTTTGAAGCCCGTAAAATATCATGTACTGCCATTCCATGAGCGTGAAGACTTTTACCCGCCATATAAGCATAAAATCCATGTGCGGTGATAAGCACTTCTCCTTCAATTTCTTTGATTTGGTTAATCAATTGAAAGCCAGCTTTGCGATCTTCTTCTGTGGGCAATTGCTTATGAGGTGGATAATAAAGGTGGATAAATTGATAGATGCCAAATAATAGAGTTAAAAAAGAAATAATGCGTTTTGAATCTATCACCATATTTTTTCGGAACGATAGAAGTGTTATTTGCGTCCGTGTTGAATTAATTTGATCAACAATTTTATTCAGTGATAAACTGGCGAGGATGACCAAACCAGCATAAGCTGGAATCAGACAATTAAGATAACCGCCAACATGTAACCGTGACGAATAAGAAGCTACTAACATACCTATGACAAAAGCAATAAGAACCCTGTCATTTTTAAAGTGTTTTGTAAATATCGAAAAAACGATAAACCAAAATGCCAAACCACACACAACAAATAAATCTTTGATATAGTCGTCGAATAGAAAAGTTTGCCACTTTGCAAATAGAAATTTATGTTCTTTAGGCAGCTCAAAAATATAATAGCTATACCAACCTTCACTTATCCAATCGAATGTGAGAGTGGTTATTATCAAAATAATTCCAAATGTAAAAATGGCTTGCAAAGATTTTTTAATGTCATTGAAAAAATAAGCGAATAACAATGGAATTGCAATAATAAGAGCGGATTGCTTGGTTAAAAAAGCGAGACTAAGTAAAAAACCACTCAAAAATCCGCTCAAGCGATGCGAAGAATAATTCAACACATAATATCCACACAATACCAACATGACAAATAATGAATCAACTCTTGCAATGTCAAACCATGCTCCACTTATTTTATAGGTAGCTGCAAACAGTCCAACGGCAACCACGGAAAAAAAGTGTTTGCCTGTCTCCTTTTTGACGATTGCATAAGTCAAAATAAAACATCCAAGTGATGCAATGATTGACAAAAATCTTAGCGGCAAAAATCCTATCCCCATTAATTTTGATAAAAGTGCCGATAAATAAAAATAGAATGGCCCATAGATGTAAGGTATAAATTCTATGGTAGGAGGCTGATAAAGAAAATGACCTTGAAATATTTGGACAATATGCCCCACCATGCCCCCTTCCATCCATTCAAGTTCAAAGGGATAAAACATGCGAATTAAAGCAAGATAGATATAAACAAGAATATAATAGATTGATAAAAGTAAAATGACTCTTTTGAAAAATTGGTTAATAATATCCATCGTTTCCCATTAATTGGTTAATAATCAACAAAATCGTAAAGACATAAGCTACAGTTTTTTGGAAGTCAAGACGGACAAAATTAAAATCAGCTTAATTTTGTAGATTTTTGATTATTATTTGGTAACCATACGCTAAACATTGTTTTACCTGGTTCACTTTCTACCTCAATTTTACCTTTGTGTTTATCAATAATTTTTTTGACAATATCTAGCCCTAAACCACTCCCTTCTCCAGAGGCTTTAGTGGTGAAAAATGGTTCAAATATTTTGGATTTAATCTCGTCAGAAATACCATGTCCACTATCAGTAATGTTGACAAATAAATAAGTATCTTTTATACCAACATCAATTTGTAGAACACCTTTGTTTTGCATCGCTTGTAAAGCATTGTGAATCAAATTGGTCCATACTTGATTCAGTTCATCAGGATAACATGATATTGTTGGCAACTGAGCATATTTTTTCTTCAGTTCAACACCGTGCTTAATTTGACTATGATAAAGGGTTAAAACAGTTTCAATTCCTTCAGTAATGTTGATAGATACTTTTTCACCTGAATGATCATAATGAGAAAAACTTTTCAAAGCAAACACAATTTTATAAGCACGCTCCGTCGCGGTAGTAATAGTTTGTGTGCTTCTTTGCATACCTGAGAGTTTATAAGCAATGGGTAAAATCTGTGGATTTTCAGGTGTTTTTAATAGTGGTAAAAAAGGTTCAATTTCATCATAAATACCCATATCTACAAGGGTATCAGCAACAGTGTTTGCATTATCAATCGTATACTCTTCTAGTTGCCTGATTAAAGCTCTTTTTAATTTACGCTCTTCTTTAATAGATAAAGAGGATTCTTTTTGAAGTGCTTTTGCGAGTAAAGCAAAAAAAATTTGCTGGTGTTCTTGAGAAAGTAAACAAAAAATTTCGGGTAATTGATTTAAAGTTTGATTCAAAAATTTGCTAATATTACCAACAGATGAGCGAATAGCACCCAGTGGAGTGTTTATTTCATGGGCAATACCAGCAATCAATTGTCCTAAAGCGGCCATTTTTTCGGAGTGAATAAGTTCTTGTTGAGTTGCTTTAAGGTTATCTAATGCTTTTGACAATGCTTGTGTACGCTCTTGTAGCGTAGTATTCATCTTTTTTAATGCCTTATTTTGTTCCTCAAGTTGTTTATCGGTAAAATAACTTTTCATGGCTTCTGAGACAGTCAGAATTAAGTCTTCTTGTTCCCAAGGTTTAGGTATAAAACGATACAATTTAGCATGATTAACCGCATTAATCACTGATTCATGACTTGCTTGACCTGTTAGCATAATCTTAAGAGTGGTTGGGGAAATATTATGAATATGCTTTAATAGCTCATCACCTTTCATATCTGGCATAATGCAATCAGAAATAACTAAAGGAATCTCATAGTTATCTTGCAACAAATCCTCAAACACTTCTAATGCTTCGTCTCCACTTTCAGCTGTTTCAATTTCATATTCGTCAGAAAAATGGTCTATTAATTGTTCTCTAATGCTGTCAAGAATAACTTTTTCGTCATCAACGCATAAAATCACCGTTTTATTCATAAACTTTCCAATTTATTATCTGCTAATCCTGAACGAATCGTTGTTATCAACTCTTCAACATGCCAAGGTTTTCGCAGACAACTATAAAGATTGGCTTCTTGTTTAGCACGTTTAATCGCGTCATCTTCAGCCTGTCCTGTCAAGATAACTTTAATAATTTTAGGAAATTTTTGATGCACACTGATTAGAAATTCATCTCCTTTTATCCCAGGCATTAACCAGTCAGAAACAATAACCAATACTTCCACGCCATCCTCAGAGAGTTCTTCAATGACTTCCCATGCTTCGTCAGCACTTTCAGCCACCTCACACGCGTAATCACCAAAATGATCACAAATTTGTTCCCTTAAACTACTCAGAACAATTTCTTCATCGTCCACACATAAAATAACTTTTTCTGACATAAGTGTTTCTCCTTATTCATAATTTTTATAACCTAGCCTAGTAGTGAATCTAGGAGAGGTAAAGCTTTGCTACATCCCCAACAAAAGAACGCTCACAAAATACTCTAAGGATTCAGGATTTAATAACATACGAAACTAAACCTGACAGGTTTTTAAAACCTGTCAGGTTTGAGCATTCCAGTTTTGGGGATTATAAAATCCTGACTCCTAAGTATCGTTATCTGATACAACAGCTTTATTGGGTGCAATTACTGGTAATAATATAGTAAATACAGTCCTACCTGGTTGGCTTTCTACTTCAATACTACCCCGATGTTTAGTAATAACTTTTTTCACAATATCTAATCCTAAACCACTCCCTTCTCCCCGAGGTTTAGTGGTAAAAAACGGTTCAAAAATACGATTTCTAACCTCATCAGATATACCATGACCAGAATCAATAATCTTAATAACAATGTGCGGTTCTTTTTGGGAAACATCAATTTCTAATGTACCTTGATTGTTCATGGCATGCATAGCATTATGGATAAGATTGACCCAAACTTGGTTCAGTTCATCTGGATAACAGGCAATGGTGGGAACTTGTTGATAATTTTTAATAACCTCAATGCCCTGTTTTATTTGATTATGATAGAGCGTGAGTACCACTTCCAAATTTTCCACAATGTTAGATTCCGTCATTTCATGGGAATGTTCAACGTGGGCATAACTCTTGAGTGAAAATACTATTTTAGAAGCTTTTTCTATTGCTAATTCAATATTGTTGCTGTTTTTTTGTTGTCTCGCAATATTGTGCGCCACTTTTAGAGTAGAAAGCGCGTCTTCTACCTGAAAGAGAACCATATAAGGCTCAATATTTTCATAAACACCCATGTTTATTAAAGTATTGCCAATAGAATCTGCTCGTTCAATTTCATTCTCCTTTAAAAAAGCAATGAGCTTCCTTTTAGCTTTACGCTCTTCTCTTGAAGAAATGTTAGTTGTTCGTGTCGCTTGTGTTACTAAGGCGAAAAAATCTTTTTGTCTTTCCTCAGGGAGACGTTTAAACACGATAGGTAATTGTTCAATCGACTCAGTAAGTCCTTTTTTAATATTCCCAATCGAAGCACGTATAGCACCTAATGGTGTATTGATTTCATGAGCAATGCCCGCAACTAATTGCCCTAATGCAGCCATTTTTTCAGATTGTACCAGTTCTTGTTGCGTTGTTTTTAGATCTTCCATGGCGTTAGAGATATTTTTATTAGCCTGATCCAAATCCTTATCGCGTATCTCAATTTGCCTGAGCATCTCATTAAAACCTTCAATCAAACGTCCTAATTCATCGTTACTCTGTTTTTTACCCCGAATGGAGTAATTTTTATCTTTCGAGACAGTCTTCATTGTATTTAACAGGCTATAAATCGGTGTTGTAATAAACTGTTGAAGTCTAGAGGCCAAGATGAACGCAAGCCCTAAAGACATCAACAATATGGTAATCACAATACCACCTGCCCATAATAAGCGTGCATTAAGCGCGTCTAAATCAGATTGAATAAAAACTGTTCCTACCCATTTGCCCTTGTAGAAAATTTTCTTAAAAATTTTCAGATAGCCTTCATGAAAAAAATAACTATCCTCAATATCTTTTTTAGTAGCGTTACTTTTATGTAACGAATAATAATTATAAAGTGTTAAAGAGGAAGGCTCTGAATGTGTCGAGTCACTATTGGCTTCCTCCCTAAAATAACTGGCAAAAATTTTACCCTTCTTTGAAAAAATATGCGCTAATGTGATGTGTGAATTAGCCTTGAGTGCGGCTATATTTTCCTTGGTGGTACGGCTGTTACGAAAAATGAGTCCAGCGGTGCTATTAATACCCACCAAATCAGCGAGAGTAAACATGTCATCAGTCATGGTAGTACGGAAAGTAATCAAATCGCTCACAACAAATGCAACAGAAGCCAACAGCAAAATGGTACCACTTGTGAAGAGAATAACGATCTTAAATTTGTTTTCTATTGATATATCACGAAAAGTAAGCATATACACCTCTTTTTATTGTTTTTTAGGGGCCATTTATAGCGTTTCCCGATTGAATAAAGTACAACCTCCCCTAAATCCCCATCCTTAAATTGAGGAGGGGACTTGTACCTGACGCAATCAGGAAATGCTATATCTGGATGATATATTATGAATTTATACCGATTCAATATAATTCATGGATTTATTTAAATTTAATTAATTTAATAAAAATAATAAAATCAAATAGTTAAATGAAATCAATATTATAAAATGTCTAATAACGTGAATTCGATGTAAAAATAGAGTTAATTCAATATTGTTCCCCAATTTTATTTGGGAACGCACTGTCTGCCAAGCTTTGCTTGGCAAAACTCGAAGCAAAGCTTCTGATGCATTGTGTTCCCAAATAAAATTTGGGAACAATTGTCACAATTGTCACAATTATCAGTGTATTATATAACAAATACAATTAGTTATATTCATCAACTTATATCGAACTCAGGTTATTTACATTTTTTGTATGAAATGGGACCATACAAATTGATAACGGGTGTAAAGTGCGAATTTATGGCTATAGATCACAGAGAGATAGCACTTTTAGATACAGGAGTAATTTAACAGTTAGTATTGATAATGGAGACTGACAAACCAGAACCGTTTTTGTGTGTTGTAAAAAGCGGCGGTGTAATATTCTTTGTCAAGCAGATTTTCTAAATGGATACGAAACTTCCAATGTTTATTGAGGTTTTGTTCAAAATTAGCATTCAAAATGCCATAACCACCTAAACGTTGGGTATTTGCCGCATCATCGTAACGATGGCTTTGGGCTAGGAAATTTAAACTTAAACGTGCAGGCCCTCGTTTTTCTGCCAATTCTACATTGACGGTGGTTTTAGCACGGCGGGGTAATAAGTTACCGGTTGTATTATCTTTAGGCTTTAACCAAGAAACGTTGCTATTAAATTCCCATCCGCCTCTATGCCAATTTAAAGAAATATCCATGCCCTTTATTTTTGCAGCATTGAGATTGTCCGCAAAATAAGTATTTGTTGTCTTATCAAAATTGGTGGCGATAAGTTTATCAATCTTGGTGCGATAAGCATTGATAGCCCAGTGGTAAAAAGATTGCTTACCTGTTAACCCTACTTCAATGCTTTCAGATTCTTCAGGGTCAAGATTGGGATTGCCATAGTTTGGAAAATAGAGTTCATTAAATGCAGGTGCTTTAAAAGCGGTACCATAAGAAGTCACGAAGCGCGTGCTAGGACTAAGCGCGTAACCAAAAGCAACATTGCCGGTTGTGTGTTTGCTAAATTGTTCATTGTCATCTTTACGTAATCCTACTATCCATTGCGTATTACCCAGTTGAGTTTGATATTCAACAAACAAGCCTTGATTATCAATGGAATTTATTGGAGTGGATTCTTTCACGTAAACCGTACTGCTTTCTACATCATCCTTTTGGTAATCATAACCCAACGTAAATGTCTTGTTTTTTGCCAAGAAAAAATTATTGACAAAAGAACCCACTGTGCGCTCTGTGTTGAAAAAAGTTTCAGACATGTTATTGCCAGAATTATTCGTTTCATCATAGCTTCTCCCTGCACTGAGATTAACAAGCCATCTATCACTTAGTACATAATCCGTTTTTAAACCAAACACCTGTTGGATAGAATCTTCTTCATTACTGAGAGAAGAATCATATTGACTATGACTTTTTGCCCGCATCGCATGGCCTTCAATACTCAGATCTCTTGCAATGCGTTGTCCATATCGGATACTAAGAGAGGTATTATCATAACCATCGTCATCCGGCTCAATAGTAAAACACCCGCCACTGGTACTGCCTTGACAATGGTTAAAACCATCTGTTCGCAATAAATCTGTCTGTAAACTAAACCAGTTAGCCTTTGTAGCACCTGATACACCCGCGGTAAATTGATAGGTATTGTCTTCACCAGCACCCACACTCGCATCAGTATGCCCTCCCTTTTTACCTTTGCGAGTGAAAATTTGTATGACTCCCCCAATTGCCTCAGAACCATATAAACTGGAACGGGGACCACGCACAACTTCGATACGTTCAACATGAGATAAAGGTAAATGTTGAAACGCTACACGACCCACCGTTGCAGAGCCCATTTTAACACCATCCAGCAATACTAAAACATGGCTGCTTTCAGTACCGCGCATATAGACAGATGCATTTTTACCAAGTCCTCCACTGACGGAAATATCTAAACCAGGGACTGTACGTAAAATATCAGGGAGGGTAAAAGCTTGGCTTCTTTCGATATCCTTACGGGTAATGACAGTGACAGAGGCGAGAGATTCATTGACGGTTTGGGCAGTGCGAGTAGCTGTGACAACAACATTTGGTAATCTATTGTCTGCTGCATTTGAGAATGGACAGAAAATAAAAAATAAAAATAAGCTTAGTAAATATTTTTTCAAAGGGATTTTCCTCTCTTCACATCAATTTTAGATCAATAAAAATAATAATGTGTGGAGGACAAAATAATAATATAGGTATTGATTTGACAATTTCCAAAATAAATTTTGGACTCCAATAAGCTCACTTTTTCCAAAATAAATTTTGGACTCCAGTAAAGCATGAATTTTGCCTCGTTCCAAATTTATTTTTGAATGTAATGTGACATTGCTAAATTAAGTACCTTGGTATAAATTTTTAAATCGCCCTCCGCGACATACATAAAAATAAATTTAGGCCGGTATCCAGACTCACTAAGCAGGTATTGTATTCTTGGTAATACCTTAACCAATCGCCTTCCCACTTCAATATGCAGTGGCTTAATTGATTGACTTTAACTTATTTACTGTTGCGGGGGCAGTGTCGGGTTTGCACCGATTTCCCGTTTATCTCGTGGGTAAAACCCAAAAGCACCTAAAACAAATTTAGCTGAAATGTAACAAAATGATAACTAGGATGTCAAGTAATAATAATTAGAACAATTTTTGCTTAGAATTATTAACCTATTGTTATTTAAATATATTATTTAATAAACATCCAAAAGCCTCATAAAGCAAGGAAAACCTTATTTTATGAGTGAGAACACAAAATATATAATTTGTCAATGTGTAAATCCTAATTGGTTTAGAAAAAAATGGAAAATTCGCAAGACTACGC
>JAUCGK010000328.1 GCA_030378085.1 Candidatus Parabeggiatoa sp. HSG14 | reverse complement strand
AAAAACCTGTCAGGTCTGGCGTGCGTTTTTAGTATATTCTCATAATCCGAAAACCTGAACGTTTGGAGTATATTATTTTCTGAAATTGGATATTGTTTATCAATACCTTCATTAATACCAAAATCTGTTGTTTCTGGAATTTCGCTGATTTTCCGAAACTTTCTAATTGGCGAAGGTATTGGTTTATAGAGGCGAAATTTTAAGCAATAATCTTGCCAAATTCATTATAGGAGTTAACATGCATTACATAAAAAAATACGGGGTATGGTTATGCACCCTTTTGATTGGATTATCTTGGCCTTTTATTGGATGGGCTGACAATGACATTCAATGCACCAAAGGCGGTAAAAAAGTGTGTCGGATAGTTTCCACAAGTCTGCCACTACGTGCTTTACCAAGGCCTTTTTCAAAGCTGTACTCAAATCCCAGAACCTCCTCCAAAGTGATCTCGTCCAACTTTAAGGCTTTTTGGCCCGTCTATGTTTTTCAAAGAAAAAAATTGGACTTTTCCAATCCTGCCTCCCCTAAAGGTTGGTACAAAATAGGGACAATGGTCAACGATCCATGGGGATGGATGGAAGCCAAGGATATTTTGGAATGGAGACAAGCCCTTGTGGTTTCATACACCCATCCTGGTATGGGAGATGAACGCCGTAATTCGGTATTGATGTTCAAAACAGCAGACGCTTTAGGTGATTTGGTCGAATCGGATGATCGCGATGAGCAAGCTAATGACATTTATGAAGGCTTAAACGCAAGTCCAATAAATGTACCTGATGAACTGGTGAGTCGTGAGCCTGCGCGTTTTGTCAACATCGAAGAGAAATTCTACATGTTGCCCGTGATTGACTTTGAAGAAGTCGACTTGTTTTTGGATGAAACGCGGTATTTACAAATTGCAGCCGCTGTCCCTGGTAGCCGCGCAGATGAAGCGAACCCTGACACGGTGGCAAGTGAAGTTTTTATGGAGCAAGCCACCCAGATGGAAACTGTAGAAGGCACAAAAGCAAGTACCCTTGGCTTTGATATTAAATTTGTCATGGATATGACAGGAAGTATGGGGCCTTATATTAAAGGCACTAAAGATGCCATTGCTAAAGTAGCTACAATGGTTTCTGGGAAAAATATAGATGCCCAGATGCGTTATGGTTTAGTGGGTTATCGTGATGATGTCAAGAAAGTGCCAAAAATGGCATTCGTTGTCAAAAATTTTACCGAGCAATTGGTAGATGACAAAACCTTTCAAAGGGTGATTGCCACAGCAAAGCCTGCAAAGTTTGGTAGTATAGACTATCAAGAAGAAGTTTTTGCAGGGGTTAAAGAAGCCTTGACTTCGCCTTGGAATGAAAACACGATAAAATTCATTGTATTAGTGGGTGATGCAAGTTCTCATCCAGTAGGACATCCACAAAATACCAGTGGATTGAATGCTGAAGAAATTCGTGAATTAGCCAATGCGAATAAAGTGTCAGTTATTTCAATTCACCTGAAAGCCGCTGTTGGTGTTCCCGATCATGCTTTAGCACAAACCCAATTTACGCAATTAGCAACAAATCCTGGGAGTGATACCCCAGCTTATATAGATGTCTCAGCCGATAATCGTGATGATTTTGAACAAGCCGTCAAACAAGTCGCTAAAACTCTATCAGTAATGGTTAGCCAAGTGCGTAAAGGTAACATCCAACAAGTTAAAAATGCCCCAGACGCAAATACCATTGCCAAAACGCAAGATGTTGGCGACAAAGCAGGTAAAATCGCTCAAGCCGTTGCCGCAACTGCATTAGTTGACTATCTTGGTAAAGAAGCCACACCGCCAAGAGACGTTACCGCATGGGTGATGGATCGTGACATACTCGATCCAGAAGTTCGCGCCCTTGATGTTCGCGCTTTGTTGAAAAAGAGCGATCTCAATGACTTGATTCAATCTTTAGAAACCGTGCAAAAAGCGGTAAAACGTGGGATAGCAACCCAAATGGAGTTTTTCAGTGCTTTACAAGGTGTCGTCGCCTCAACAAGCCAAGGCCAAGATATCACCTTTAAAGGTGCAAAAAGACTTGCCGATGCGGGCTTGTTACCTAATTGGATTGAGAGTCTCCCTTATAAGAGCGAAATTTTGGAAATGAGTGATGAGATGTTTGAATCACTCACAGCTGATGAACGCTCTCGTTTAGAAGATGATATTGATTCTAAATTAGAACTCTATCGTAAAATCAACGAAAACATAGATTTATGGGTAGCCTTGGATGAACGCGATCCCAGTGATGCCCATGTTTATCCATTGCCTTTAACGGCTTTACCATAATTTAACATTTCTCGTTCCAATGCTAAAGCGTCACTGCCGTTAAGTTAAGGAATATTCGTAGGGTGGGTAGAACGAAGTGAAACCCACCAACTCCTTAAATAACAGTGGGTTGAACGTTCCGTTACTTCGTTGCGCTAACGCTCTACCCACCCTACATGGCTTAACTTAATGGCAGTGACGCTTTAGCATTGGAACGAGGTAAAATATAGGAGATTTATAGATGAGTCCTCGTCCAAAAGCTTATGCTTTTCCCAGCACCCATCTTTTTACGGTTGAAGATTGGCACAAAATGGGAGAAATTGGTCTGTTTTCCCCTGAAACACGCGTTGAATTAATTGAGGGAGAAATTATAGAGATGGGACAAATAGGTAGTTTGCACGCAGGGCATGTTAATCGACTGAACTATTTATTGAATAAACAAATTAAAGACTCAGAAATTGTGAGTGTACAAAATCCAGTAATACTTGAAAATTATTCTGAACCACAACCGGATTTGATGGTATTGCGTCATAAAGCCCATTTTTACAGTGAAAAGCATCCCACACCAGAGGATGTCTTGTTGCTCATAGAAGTATCCGATAGCACATTAACTTATGATCGTAATATCAAAAGAATACTATATGCGCGTCATGGCATTATTGAATATTGGGTAGTGAATTTAAAGGATAATTGTATTGAAGTTTATTTAAATCCACAAGCACAAGATTATACCTTGATACACATTATACGTTGTGGCGAAGTTATCATACCTTCTCAACTCCCCCATATTTCGATAGCTGTATCTGATATTTTGGACTAAATAACTGATGTTACGCACTGCACTTCCAAAAGTGAATATCGGAGTGCAAAATTCATTTTGCCAACTAGAGTGTAACCCCTCGCAAAATAAATTTGAAACGAAAGTTTGGAAGATATCTGCGTAACATCAGTAAATAAAATGTTGCTGTAAATTTTTTTCTCGTGTTCCAGCGTTAGACTGTGACACTACAACGTCACGGATAATAGGTTAAGCGAGAAATCATAAAAGAGAAATTGAGCAAAATGACTAAAGCAATTGACATCAGTAATTGGTTTTTAGCTTCTATTGATAGAGAAGCAGGTGATTCTATCACCCATCTCAAACTGCAAAAGTTAGTGTATTATGCACAAGCATGGGTGTTAGCGCAATTAGATCAATCCTTGTTTGAAGAAGATTTTGAAGCATGGACACATGGTCCTATTGTACCCAGCCTTTTTCATCAATTTAAAGAAAACGGTTGGGAGGCTTTACCTTATCCTGACTTTGTGCCAACGTTTGAGAGTGATATCGAAACTTTACTTGAAGAAGTTTTAGAAGTGTATGGAAATTTATCTGCAAGGCAATTAGAAAACTTAACTCAGAATGAATACCCTTGGAAAAAAGCGAGAGGCAATCTTCCAGATGAAGTACGTGCCACAACCGTTATTTCAAAAGAGGTTATGAAAATGTACTACAAAAACCTTTTTGAAACATTAAATGAAGAGCAAAAAGAAGTAGCGTAAGTATGTCTATCCCAAAACGAGCATCAAGACTACCAAAAGACAATGCTATCTATTTAACCAAGATGGAACAGTCTTTTTTAGGAATCACTGATAGCTTAGACTCACCTCATGTCAACTTAAAATACTATGATCCAGAGTTTGAGTGTTTTTCTGAATGGACTTATGATGAACTTAAAGCT
Source organism: Candidatus Parabeggiatoa sp. HSG14 (assembly GCA_030378085.1). Lineage (GTDB taxonomy): Bacteria > Pseudomonadota > Gammaproteobacteria > Beggiatoales > Beggiatoaceae > Parabeggiatoa. The sequence goes on along the minus strand of JAUCGK010000328.1, from coordinate 746 downwards.
TTTAGTGAGTTTACTCAAAAGCTTAAACGTTTGACATGGCAACAAATCTATAGAAGTGGTGGTAAGCCTGGAGATAAAACAGGTTTAGGGTACACTCCTCACAAAACCAGAACATATCTTCCAAAACATCCTGAGTTAGATTCCATCAGCCTTGATATAACCTTTTTTGAATTAAGAATGACTCAAAAAGCACGAGTACACGGTTTTCGGGTGAAATCTGCTTTTTTCTTAGTTTGGTTAGATCGTAATCACCAAATTTATCCTCAATGAAATACGAGTACAAGGTTAATAACGACTGATATTCTTTTTCCGCCAAGACGAGAACTACAAGGATTATACAAGAACTACAGGGATTACATTTTAGAAAGGATTATTCTTGTGGGGTTATTGGAATCTTTCACTATCGTTTTTGGTGTGATTAAGTTTTTCCCAAAGCTAAAGCTTTGGACTCCAAGAACCAGATACCATAATCCTTTCTAAAATGTAATCCTTGTAGTTATTGTTAGTTATTGAGTACAACAGATTAGTTTGGTGGTGTTATTGAGTTGTGGCTCCCCTCCCTGTTTATGGTATTTCATTCAATAAGCCAGACAGACTAATCCGTTGATTTCTCTAATCCGTTGTACTGAATAGAACTACAAGGATTACTTATAATAAAGGGGTAGTCCTGCAATATGTAGTGGTGATTATTTTAAATTGTAATAAAATCAACATTTTAATAAATTGACCACTACTATGTGCAGGAC
>JAUCGK010000502.1 GCA_030378085.1 Candidatus Parabeggiatoa sp. HSG14 | reverse complement strand
TTTCCCATTAATTTAGAATAGTTACTACCTTTTGAATATTTTAAATGTTCTACAAGTAAAAATACAAAGTAAATTTATTTATGCTAAAAATATATAAACATTATACCGATTTATTTTAAGTTTTGAGCTTAAACTTTAATAGATTGTTTTGCAAAAACTTTAACCTCGAATTGATTATATTACATTTATATTAAAATCAATGCTTTTGGACAATTTTTAGCCTCATAAAATTAAACATTTTTTGGCTGAGTTGCATTCATTTTAGGTGTAGTAAAAATAGAATTTATATTTTTTAAAACTGTCCGAACTATTGTAAAATGCTCATTTCAGAATAAATCAATGGTTATATTAAATTAATATAAACCTCTAGATAAACTTTAAATTTATTATTTAAAGATAATATCAACTCTTTAAAAAAATACTCAATAATTTATCCATTAATAATTCTTAATACACATGACCTTACGCCAATTAACACTATTCAAAGCAGTGGCACAACATTTGAGTTTTACTCGTGCTGCTGCCGAATTATGTCTTACTCAGCCCGCTGTTTCAATACAAATCAAACAGTTAGAAGGACATGTTGGAATGCCTTTGTTTGAGCAAGTAGGCAAACGAATTTTTCTCACCGATGCAGGGCGTGAGTTATATGTTGCGTGTGGGGATATTTTTACCCGCCTTGATGCTTTAGAAATCTCTTTGAATGAATTGCAGGGCAGTATTAGAGGTCAATTGAAAATTTCGGTGGTAACGACAGCAACTTATTTTATTCCATATTTATTCCAAGCCTTTTTGCAGAATTATCCTGATGTACATTTTACTCTTAATGTGACTAACCGTACCCATGTTTTAGAACGGCTTGCTAGCAATGAGGATGATTTAGTGATTATGGGACAGGTGCCTGAACAATTGCATGTAACAGCACATCAATTTTTAAAAAATCCTTTAGTCGTATTAGCTCCACCCCAGCATCCACTTGTTGGTAAATCTGATATTTCGTTAGAACGTTTAGCGAAAGAAAATTTTTTAATCCGAGAAGTTGGTTCTGGTACACGCTTGGCAATGGAACGTTGTTTTACTGCGAGTAATTTGGAATTGTCAACCGAAATGGTATTAGGTAGTAGTGAGGCAATTAAACATGGTGTAATGGCGGGATTAGGTATATCCGTATTATCTTTGTATACGTTGACCTTAGAATTAGCGGCGGGTACAATTAAACTATTGGATGTAAAAGACTTTCCCCTCAATCGCCATTGGTATGTTGCGTATTTGAGTGATAAAAAATTGTCTTTAGTGGCTCGTACTTTTTTAGAATTTTTATTATCTAGTGCCCAAGATGTAGTACAAGAAGTTTATCAATTAGAAAATGAGAGGTAGCTAGCCATTTAAGAAGATAAAGTGGGTAATGGGTAAAAAGCCATTAGGAAAAATCCTTTTCCTAAAATTAATTAGGTTTTTACATAATAAACTTATTACCTAATCACCTATTACCTATATCATTATAAATATCGAAAACAAGCTTTGAGGCAAAAAATTCGATTGGTACGGTTAGAAATTATTCTCAAAAGTTAAGTATGTACTCAATATCCAAAAAATTGATTATAATAATTTTATAAAAGTAATTAGTCTAACCGTACAAGTCGAAAATTTTTTTTGGCCTTAACGACGTATTCTATCTAAATACTCAGGATTTTCTAGGAAAAAAATCAAGCGTTCTGCTGGCAAATAACCAGGTACCAATGTACCATCAGATAAAACCAATGCGGGTGTACCTGTGACACCCAAGCGTTGCCCCAATTCATATTGTTTTTTTATGGGATTATTACATTTTTCCTCCTTAATTTCACGTCTTGACTTAGCGTCAGTCATGGCTTGTTGTCGATTTGAAGCACACCACACAGAACGCATGGTTTTATACGTTTTTGAACCAATACCCGCACGTGGAAAAGCCAAATACCGTACCTTAACTCCATCTTCGTTGAGTTTAGATACTTCTTGGTGAAACTTAGCGCAATATTGACAGTCTACATCAGTAAACACGTTAATCGTATGCTTAGTGTCTTTTTCTGGTACAAACACAACCATTTCACTATCAGAAAGAGCATTGATGGCTTGTTTACGTAGTTCATTGCGTTTCTCATCAGTCAAATTCTTACCAGTTACAGTATCCTGAATTTCCCCAAGTACAAGATAATTCCCATCAGCACTGACGTAAATTACCTGTGAACCAATCATCACCTCATATAATCCTGCAATAGGGGTAGGTGTTATAGAAGAAACTTTGTCGAAGTCTGTTTTAAGAACACGTTTTAAACCATCCGTGACACTATTAGGTATTTCTTCAGCCGCTAAAACCGCTAAATTTATAACAAACAAAGCCAACATCAAATAAATACGCATAACAACTCCATAAAATTAATGAAAAATAAAAAATGGGCTGATTTGATCTTTCTCAATTTTTATAATACCAAGTTACCAATTACTTACAAAAAACAATCTTTCGTTCTCTTGTTTTCTTTTGTTTTCTTTTGTTTTCTTTTGTTTTCTTTTGTTTTCTTCAATTTAGTGTTATGACGGTTTTTTCCGTAAAAACTAAAATTAAAAGTTATTTAGGCTTTTTGGCAACAATTTTCTCTTTAATACGCGCAGCTTTACCACGACGATTACGCATGTAATACAGTTTAGCGCGCCGCACCGCACCGCGTCGCTTAACAGAAATGGATTCAATCAATGGGCTATAAGTGGGGAATACCCGTTCTACCCCTTCACCATGAGAAATTTTGCGTAAGGTAAAGGCAGAATTTAACCCTCGATTACGCTTAGCAATCACTAAACCTTCAAAGGTTTGCAAACGTTCACGCTCACCTTCTTTGATCTTTATTTGAACAACAATCGTATCACCTGGACTAAAGGGTGGTATTTCTTTAGTCATTTGTTCTTTTTCTAATTCGGCAATGATATTTGTCATTTTTTCTCTCCTTTTTTCTGTTCTGCAATAAATTCATCTAAAAGTACTTTTTGGGAAGTGGTTAAATTGAGTTTTTCCAATAATGCGGGATATCGATTCCAAGTACGTCCAAGTGCTTGTTTATGTCGCCAGCCAGCAATTTCGGCATGATTACCAGAAAGCAAAACTTCAGGTACTTTTTGCCCATCAATTTCATCAGGGCGCGTATAATGAGGATAATCCAATAATCCCGCATAAAAAGAATCCTCTTTTGCTGAGGCTTCATGTCCCAATGCCTCTGGTAACCAACGTGTCAAAGCATCAACAACAACCATTGCTGCTAATTCGCCACCACTAAGGACATAATTACCTATTGACCACTCTTCATCGATATCTTGCTCTATTAGCCGTTCATCCACTCCCTCATAACGACCTGCCACTAATAATAAGTGCTGATAATTCAGTAATATTTGCACTCCCCTCTGATCCAAACAACGACCTTGTGGTGATAAATAAATCACTCGCGTATCAGTTCCCATTATGCTAACCGCAGTATGAATGGCATCTCGTAGTGGTTGCACTTGCATTACCATCCCAGGACCACCTCCATAAGGTCTATCGTCAACACGTAGATGTTTGTCCTTAGTAAAGTCTCTGGGATTCCAAATAGATAGCTTTAATAAATCTTTTTCCAAGGCACGTTTGGTAATACCACCACAACGTAATGCCTCAATCATTTCTGGGAAAAGAGTGATAATACCTATGTGCATTGTTAATAATTAATAGGGATTTTTGGTAGAGTAGAAATTATGACCATATTCATTATTTTAACTTTTTTCATTAAAATCTGCCTCCCAATCAACTCGTAACACACGTTGGGTTAAATCAATCTCTAGTACTGTATGATTAAGTACAAAAGGAATTAAACATTCATATTCACCCTTGAGGACTAAAACATCATTAGCCCCTGTTTCTATTAAATAATCCACTTGGCCCAATGTGATACCTTGACAATTTATCACTGTTAAACCTATTAAATCTGCCCAGTAATATTCATCCGCGAGTGTGGGTGATAGTTGGCTACGATCAACAAAAATGTCTGCACCAAGTAAATGAGTGGCCTCATTGCGATCATGGATTGTGTCTAAACGAACAATAATACCTTTACCCTGTTTTTTTCCTTCAGACACTAACATCGTTTGCCACTGTTTTTGATGATACAAAAGCCATGGCGAGTAGTTGAGGATATTTACTCTAGGATTTGTGTAAGAAAATATTTTGAGCCAACCGCCTACCCCATACAGGCCATTGATTCGTCCGAGCATGATTCGTGTATGTTCGGACATTTATTTTATGACGAGACTGTTGGCTGAGTATTTTCTACAGATGTCGTCTCGGATGAGGGTTTTTCTGGGGAGGGAGGAACCTCGGATGAGGTATTTTCAACAGGTGCTGTTGAAGCTACATTATCTTGAGTTGTTGCAGTTTTGGCATCTGTCGTTTTTACAAGAAGATTTTTCTTATACCGTTTTATTAAATGAGCTACCCGTTCAGTGGGTTGTGCTCCAACACCTAACCAATACTGAGTACGTGGAAAATCAAGACGTAAAGACTCTTCCTTGCCTGCGGCAATGGGATTAAAAAAGCCTAAACGTTCAATATATCGCCCATCACGGCGGTTACGAGAATCGGCGACAACGATATGATAAAAGGGGCGCTTTTTAGCACCACCACGACTTAAGCGAATAGAAACCATGATTATTCTTTGAAATATCCTGTGAAATGACTAAAAAACATACTTCAGTGAAAAACAGATAATTATATGTGATTAACGGACAATAAGGAATAGTTACTTTTATTAATTTTTTAAAATAATATAGTAT
>JAUCGK010000327.1 GCA_030378085.1 Candidatus Parabeggiatoa sp. HSG14 | reverse complement strand
TTCGATGTAAAAATAGAGTTAATTCAATATCGTTCCCAAATTTTATTTGGGAACGCACTGTCTGCCAAGCTTTGCTTGGCAAAACTCGAAGCAAAGCTTCTGATACATTGTGTTCCCAAATAAAATTTGGGAACAATTGTCACAATTAGATGCATTGTGTTCCCAAATAAAATGGGGGAACAATTGTCACAATTATCAGTGTATTATATAACAAATACAATTAGTTATATTCATAAACTTATATCGAACTCAGGTTTAATATGTTGTCTCGCCTTAAGTTGGTAGCCAATAATTTCACGCGAGTATATTTTAACTTATTGAAAAATTAGCAATAATTTTTTTATTTGTGAAACTATTCATCTGAACATCTATAAGTTAAAAAAGTTTAATACCTAATTTCATTAAATAAAAATATTTTTAAAAATATATTTTCCTTAATACCTGATGTTACGCACTGCACTTCCAAAAGTGAATAGGAGTTCAAAATTTATTTTGCCAGATTTAGGAGTGCAAAATTTATTTTGCGAAGAGTTGCACTCTCAATTGGCAAAATAAATTTGAAACGAAAGTTTGGAAGCCATCTGCGTAACATCAGTTAATACTTCTTTTTTCTTGTTGTAAATAATTTCTTGCTATAAATTTTCCTGTGATGAATCCAATATTTATCATGAAAAATGGCTATATGTAGAGATGCACAGTGCGTCTCTACGTACCACAGATTTTTAACACTAACGAAAGCCTCAAAATTTAACTCTGTGAAACAATTACGCGCCTTTTTGTTTTCATTGCTCAATAGTGCCCGCGATCTTGCACCCATTATAGTTGTCATTGCTTTTTTCCAATTTGTTGTATTACCTAGTAATTCTATTCCTACCAATTTAGCTGAGTTATTGATTGGCCTCTTTTTAGTTATGTTAGGACTCAGTTTATTTGTTTATGGGTTGGAAATAGGGTTATTTCCATTGGGAGAAAATATGGCCTTTGCATTTGCTCGCAAAGGTAATGTGTGGTGGCTATTGGTTTTTGCATTTGCCTTGGGATTTGGTACAACCGTTGCGGAACCAGCTTTAATCGCAGTAGTGGATGAAGCGGCGGAAGTAGCAGCTGTCGGTGGGGTAATCGCGACAACCGAGGCTGCTAAGCAAAGTTATGCTAATGGTTTACGCTTGACTGTGGCATTATCAGTGGGAATTGCTATTGTCATTGGGGTTATTCGGATTGTTAAAGGATGGCCAATACATTATTTAATTATCAGCGGTTACTTGGGTGTTGTAATTATGACAGCTTTTGCCCCAGAATGGATTATTGGTATTGCTTATGATTCAGGTGGTGTCACTACTTCAACGATTACCGTTCCCCTTGTTACTGCGCTTGGTGTAGGACTAGCTTCTAGTATCAAGGGACGCAATCCTATGATTGATGGTTTTGGTTTGATCGCATTTGCTTCGCTTACACCAATAATTTTTGTCATGCTTTATGGCATTTTTGTGGATTGAAATATTGAAAAAATGAGCCTATTAAGCGATTTTTTTGTGATTCTTTTAGAAACGATAAGAGACGTATTCCCCATCGTTGCTATTATTTTTGCTTTTCAGTTTCTTGTGATACGTCGTTCTATTCCCAATATTAAAAATGTTTTATTAGGATTTGTTTTCGTTATCTTAGGTTTGGCACTGTTTCTTTATGGGTTAAAGCAAGCTTTATTTCCGTTAGGTAAACTGATGGCGCAACAACTCACTGATCCCAGTTTTATCTATAGCGTTTCCCAAATAGGTCAAACATTACATTGGACAGATTATAAGTGGGTTTATTTGTTTGCAGCTTCTCTCGGTTTTGCAACAACTATTGCAGAGCCTTCTCTATTGGCTGTTGCTATTAAAGCGAAAGAAGTGTCAGGCGGAACTATCACGATATGGGGATTGCGAATTGCGGTAGCAATAGGCGTGGCTATTGGTATTGCTTTAGGTACTTTTCGCATAGTGACAGGAACACCATTGCATTACTACATTATTGTTGGTTATATAATGATTATTATACAAACTTTTTACGCACCCCGTATGATTATCCCGTTAGCTTATGATTCTGGTGGTGTTACTACTTCTACAGTTACAGTACCACTCGTAGCAGCTTTGGGTTTAGGTTTAGCTACCAACATTCCAGGGCGTAGTCCTTTAATGGATGGTTTTGGCTTAATTGCTTTTGCCAGTTTATTTCCTATGATGACTGTGATGGGTTATGCCCAATTGAATAGTCTATTGTTTCAATATCGTTCTCGCTTATTACATCAAAACAATGAAAAATAAGTTTTCGTAAAAAAAAAGGAGAGTATTGTGCGTTTTAAATTGATCATCACTTTTTTAACAGAAGATAGAACTGATAAGGTACTTGATGCGGCTCGTGAAGCAGGCGCGACGGGAGCTACAGTTATTAATCATGCACGAGGTGAAGGTTTAGAACCGCCCAAAACTTTTTTTGGATTTAATTTGGAAACTCAACGCGATGTGTTATTACTTTTGGTTGAAGAACATCTTTCTCGATCCATTTTAGAAAAAATTGCTCAAGTCGCAAAATTTGAAGAAAATATAGGGGCTGGTATTGCATTTCAAATTGATGTAGAAGATGCCATTGGTGTTTCCCATCAAATGCGAAAATTGACAGAAGTTGTGGAGTTAAAAATATGAATGGTATAAAAAAATTGGTACGGGTACATGAAGTAATGAAAACAGAATTTGACCGAGTAGATGGTCTTACTACTGTTGCTGAAGCACTTCGTAATATGAAATATCCTGAAGCCAGATCATTGATTGTCAACAAACGACATCCTGATGATGAATTTGGTATGTTGTTTTTAATGGATATTGCTCGCCATGTGCTTGCTAAAGATCGTTCTCCAGAAAGGGTGAATGTTTATGAAATTATGGCGAAACCCGTGATTACTGTATCACCTCAAATGGATATTCGTTATTGTGCCCGTTTGTTTGATCGTTATAACATATTACGCGCTCCTGTTATAGAACATAATGATGTAATAGGTATTGTTGGTTTTTCCGATATTGTATTACGCGGTATGTTGGAATGTTTGCACGATAAATAAATTATAATCTAGAACAATAACACTTCATTTCGCAGGTAATGTAAAGTAAAATGTACTGCCTTGACCAATTTCACTTTCGATACCCACTTCTCCCCCAAGTCGTTCCACTATTTGTTGTACAATAGATAAACCAAGTCCATGTCCATCTGCCCGTTCTTGATGCAATCGGGTGAAAGGTGTGAATAATTTGTCTTGTGCTTCTTTTGAAAGTCCTTGTCCATTATCACGCACCCAAAAACATATCATGTCATCATCTTGCGTTTCTGCTCCCAATTCTAAATGAGGCGGGTAGCCACCATATTTTAGCCCATTACTTATATAGTTTGCCCAAACTTCCTCTACCCAAGGTGCGTAACCTTTAGCAATTGGAAAAGTAGTCGGAAAATTGATTTCAGCGAGGCAACCTTTTATGGTATAAATTAATCGTTCTTGAGCTTGAGCGATAATGTGAGACATATCTAATGGTTGCATTTCTACTTTTTCTTCAGATTTTCTTGTTTTTGCCAGTAAAAGCAAAGCATTAATAATACTTTCCATTTTATGCCCTGCTTTGGCAACTGACTTGAGTTGTAGCATTAATTCATCATCTAACAATCCACCTTCAGTACAAATCTCCACCAATTCGTCAGCATAACCAATCACTGTATTGAGAGGACTTTTCAAATCGTGAGCCACAGTACGGGCAAACGCATCTAGTTGTATATTACGGATTTTTAATTGCTGTTGTAATTTGTACAAATTAAGATGAGCATTGACACGCGCTAAGACTTCTTCATGTTGAAAAGGTTTGATAATATAATCTGCTGCGCCTAGCTTAAACCCTTTGACTTTATCAATCGAATCTGTCCGTGCAGTCATAAAAATGATGGGAATGTCTTTCGTGTTTTTCTTTGATTTTAAAATGCGACAAGCTTCAAAACCATCCATTTTAGGCATCATTATATCTAATAAAATCAAGCCAGGTTGTCCATATTCTGCTTTTTCAATACCGCGTTCACCATTTTGGGCAATCAGTATTTTAAAACCTGTTCTTTTCAAATAATTAAACAACACACTGATATTATCCGGATTATCGTCAACAATTAAAAGCGTATCTTTTTTTGTCTCAATGTTCATTTATATTTTTCCCTTATTTTTTCCTACTAATCACACCCCATTTTTTTAAATCCATTTTCAGGGCATTTTGGAGTCCAAAGCTTTAGCTTTGGACTTCACAAAATAAAATTAAGCGTATTGTTCAACCAATTTACGAATCTTTTCTATAGTTTTTCATATAAATAATTTCACACGCCAAACCTGACAGGTTTTGGAAACCTGTCAGGTTTTTTGAAGTTATTTTTCTGAACATCTATAATTTCAAAATTTTTGGTTAATTCACGAATTTTTTGCAAAAGGAGTCATTTTTGAATCTAATTGTTCAAATTCATCCATCAGTTCAATAATGTTACTATAGCGTTTCCCGATTGGATAAACCTCCCCTAAAAAATTCCCTCCTTAAATTAAAGAGGAGATTTGTACTTGACGCAATCGGGAAACGCTATAACATCACCCATCATAACTAAGTTAAATAAGATAGCAGTTTGTTCTTTAGAAGGATTGTTTATAATAAAGAACTGATGTTACGCACTGTACTTCAAAAGTGAATACCAGAGTAGTGCAAAATGAAATTTTGCTGATTGTAACAGATTTTGGGGATACCCCCCTAACCCCCCGTACACGGGTGGAACCAAACATCATT
>JAUCGK010000501.1 GCA_030378085.1 Candidatus Parabeggiatoa sp. HSG14 | reverse complement strand
AATGATACTTAAATAGGAATTTTCATTTTCGCACTATTTAAAAAATTTTTATAATACAAATAATTTAATAATGTAACACGCAAACTATCACAAGTGAACTTTAATATAAAATGAGGATTTTGCAAATGCACCAAATTCGATTAACGTTTTGGTTCTTATGTATTTTGTTTTTGGCAATGCCACTGTATGCTGCTTATGATGATGAAGATGAAATTTATGACGGTGGGATACCTACTATCGAAAAATATGTCCACTGGCCTAACGGTGATCGCTATTATGGTGATTATGTAGAAAAAGAACGTACAGGTGACGGTGTTTATATTTGGGCTAATGGAGATCGTTACAAAGGTGAATTTTTTGAAGGTAAACGTGATGGTGAAGGAGCCTACATCTGGGCCAATGGAGATCGTTACAAAGGTGACTATGCAGAGAATCAACGTGATGGTGAGGGTTTTTATCTTTGGAGCAATGGAGAACAGTTTAAAGGAGATTTTTCAAAAGGTAAGCGAGAAGATAGCAAAATAACCAAGTCGTTCAAGGCGAAATATATACCACCGTTTCCAACTATTAAGATCATAGCAAAAGGCCGACCACTAAGAGCTTTTGATAAAATAACAACACCAGATATTGCTGAAAATGGTTTGGGTGATAATGATGGAAAAACGAGAATAGCCCAAATTGACAATAACCGTGTTGACGATTTTGACGATGCAGATGATGGAAGTGACTTCTCAAACGATGCAGATGAAGATATCACGGTAGAAAATATAAATGGGAGTGACTTTTCAGGAGATGCAGATGATGATATCACAGTAGCAGATATAAATGAGAGTGATTTCTCAGAAGATACAGATGAAGACATGACTGCAACAGATGATGGAAGTAACTTCTCAGAAGACACAGATGACGATGATATCACAGTAGCAGATATAAATGAGAGTGATTTCTCAAGAGACACAAGTGAAGACACGACAGCAACAGATGATAGAAGTGACTTAGAAAAAATTGAGAAAGATGTAATAGTAAAAATCAAAGAAGATATCAAAATCGTTGAGGTAAAGGATAGTCATTTAGAATTAGAAGAACTTAAGAAGCAGGATATCACAGTAGTTGAAATTGAAGACAGTGAATTAGAGATATCTGATGAAGGCATTACTGATGATATTGGTAAAGAAGAAAAAATCACAGTAACGGAAAATGAACCGAAAGATATTAAAGAAAAGACCATAGCTGCACAAACGAAACCTAAAGAACCTCAAGTAATCAATGGAAAAATTACTATTAAATGGCCTAATGGTGATGTATATGAAGGTGAATACTTAAACGGTAAACGTACTGGTCAAGGGATGTATAGTTGGACTAATGGTGATCGTTATGCAGGTGAATTTATGGCGGGTAAACGTCATGGTATGGGTATCTTTTTTTGGCGCAATGGTGATCGTTACGCGGGTGAATATGTCAACGATTTACGACATGGTAAAGGCTTATATAAATGGGCTAATGGTGATCGCTATCAAGGGGATTTTTTTAAGAGCAAGCGTCATGGTAGAGGGACACTTTCTTGGGCTGATGGAGAAATATACGAAGGTGATTTTGTTGAAGGGCAACGAACTGGTAAAGGTATTTATATCGCAAGTGGCAATGATCGCTATATAGGCCATTTTGAAAATGGTAAACGCCTTGGTAAAGGCACTTTTATCTCTGCAAATGATGGTACGCTTAAAGAAATAGAGTTTGATAAAAAACGCTATACACTTCAAGAGTTAGAATTTAAATATGGAAAACTTGTCTCTGCAAATGTCATTGCTAAGGAAGCAGGAGAAATGGAAGAACCAACTGATAATGAAGAGATGGACTGATTTCTAAAAGGCTGAAAAATCCGATTTTTTCAAAAAATCGGATTTCTTTGATAGTCAAGCTAAATTGCTCAACAAAGGACGTTCTGCCACTTTTACTTATCTTAATTTTCTTGTTTAAAAAGACGTTCTTTCTCCCGTTTCCAATCACGATCTTTTTCAGTGTCACGCTTATCAAATTCTTTTTTACCTTTTGCAAGCGCGATTTCTACTTTAGCATGGCCTTTTTTCCAATACATTGAAGTTGCAACTAATGCATGACCTTTTCTTTCTATCACACCACCAAGTCTTTTTAGTTCATGGCGGTGCAATAGTAATTTTCGTGTCCGTTGAGGATCAGGATTCAAATGAGAAGCAACATAATCAGGCTTTTTAAAAACTGCCCCAAGAAGCCACGCTTCACCATCTTTAATCAATACATAAGTATCACGAAGTTGCACACCTTTTTCTCGCAAACATTTTACCTCCCAGCCTTGTAAAACGATGCCTGCTTCAAAACGTTCTTGTAAAAAATAATCAAAAGTTGCTTTTTTATTACGGGCAATAAGATTAGTCGGCGTTTTAGCTTTTTTTGTCATAATATTTTAGTGACCAATTGTTTTAATTAATGTTTAAGTAAAAATAACTTATCCCAAAATCCTCTTATTCATCATAAGACTCCCATGTTGGTTCATCGTAATATCTTGGCGGATATGACCGTATTTGAAAAGTGATTCCTAAACCACGTAGTGCCAAAATCGTTTGAATCGTAGTCCGTAAATTTTGGAGCGTTTCTTGAAATTTGTCATACGGAATATCAATCTCCATCTCCTCTGCTTTTCCCAGATAAATAATTAATTTTACTTGTTTAGGGTATTCTTCAATGTAAAATCGGAATTTATCTTCTTTTGCGATTTCTTTAATTCGAGCAGTAATTGCCCTATGCTTAAGATCATTAATTTTTTGCTCTTTTAATCGTACAGCTTCTCTTTTTAAATAATTTTTCTCAAGTCTTTTATATTCTTGTTTCATTTTATCAACAAGCGTATAGATTTGCTCAAGATGATAAACAGGAGATTTAGTCCAATATCTTGTCTCAATGCTCAAGTGATTTGTATCATTAAATGTTAATTCAAATCCTTGATTACGATAATATTTTGACGAAGATATAATCTCAAAATGGCAAATTTCATCATCGTTGTCGTTTTTTTCTTGATATTTGTAGCCAGATAAATCCAATATTTCAAAACCTGTTATTATGCTTAATTCTTTTTTTATAATTGAAATAAACTCTTTCTTTTCGATACCATATTTCACAATAGGTACTTTACCTTCAAAATGTTCCCGAAATATTTTTTTGATTGTACTGTCTTGTAATTGTGAGTCCATTTATTTTCCTTTTCTATACATTCAGAAAAATAACTTCAAATAAACCTTCGAGGTTAAAGTTTTTGCGCGCAAAAACTTTAACCTCGAAGACAGGTTTCTAAAACCTGTCAGGTTTGGTATGTGAAATTATTTATATGAAAAACTATACAAATTTTCTAGTAATAAGGTAAAACACCTAGTATTAATATGTTTAAAAGTGTTAAATTTAACATCAGATGAATAAATGTGCAACCCTATTAATACCGATTTACTACTTTTGATGAGATTTTTTAAAGTCCATTCCTAAAGTTTAAAAAAAACGGTCAGATTTTTCTAACGTTTTAGTGATTCAAAAAAAAACGAAAACTTGAACATCTAGCGCATACGCCAACCAATACTTTTTGTATTTTAAATGTTACAATAAATTTATGAGTTCAAATTTTAGTTTAGCAATCTGCCCAAAATAAATTTTGGACTCCAATAATATCCAAAATAAATTTTGGATTCCCGCAACCCATTTTATCTAAAAAATTATGTACCAAAAAATTCATCTTTTAGGTTTTGATTTTGTCTCTGCAACAAACCATGCTGAGTTTATTGATGATATGATGGATTATCAAAATATTCCAGACTATGAGCAGCAATTACCTTTTGTTATTACACCAAATTCTGATCAAATGGTCAAATTGGATCAAACTCAACACCATGTTTTGAAAGAAGAACTTAAAAAGTCATTATTTGTCTTACCTGATGGACAACCTATTGTATGGTTTAGCAAATGGATACGCAAGCCATTAAAAGCGAGATTAACAGGCAGTGATTTATTTCCTCTTTTGTGGCAACAAGCTAAACAAAATCAACAAAAAATTTTAGTCATTGTTAGCGATGAGATATTTGGGGAAAAATTAAAACAGGACTACGATAACATTGTTTGCTATGCCCCACCCTTTTTTGAAATCAATACCCCTGATTTTGATAAAATTTGTCAAGAACTTATTGAACAAATCAAAGATTTTCAACCAAAATTTGTGATCACCGGTATCAGCTTTCCTAAACAAGAATGGTTAAATTTGACGATTTACACGGCTTTAAAAAAGCAAAAAATTCCATCACCACTGTTTTTATGTTTGGGTGCTTCGGCTGAATTTTATGTGGGAGTGAGAAAAAGAGCACCATTATTTTTACAAAAAGTAGGGCTAGAATGGTTGCACCGGCTCTGGCTCGAACCTGGACGAATGTGGAGAAGATATATCCTTGGTGTGTTTTCTCTATTAAATTTGTTTGGTAAGGAAATGACAAAAGAAATTTTTCAGAAAAAATCGTAACTACTCAGCCTCTTGTTCCAACGCTCCAGCGTTGGAACGCATTTCGTGACGCTCCAGCGTCACTCCTTATAAAAAAGCATTAACACTCATCATGAGACTGATCAGAAAAAATCGTAACTACTCAGCCTCTTGTTCCAACGCTCCAGCGTTGGAACGCATTTCGTGACGCTCCAGCGTCACTCCTTATAAAAAAGCAGGCTCTCTGGTAATTTGCGTTGTAAAAAACAATAGTAAAAACATAATATTATAACTAACGGAAGCAAATAAGGGAATCATGACAGATTTTGATTCTTTGAATTAAACTCAGGCTTCTCCAATTTT
>JAUCGK010000043.1:5270-24439 GCA_030378085.1 Candidatus Parabeggiatoa sp. HSG14 | reverse complement strand
ATCACTCATCAGTTGACTTTTTATATTTTCCTATTAAGTATTTTGAGTGCCTTACTAATTACGTCAGTGCAATGGTATATTTATTATGAAAATGAGATTAATCCCCTCGTAAGTTTAGCCATTAATCTGGTAAGTTTCTTGTTTTTTACTCTTTTAATTGGATGGATTTTTCATTCAAGACTGGTGCGTCATCTCAAGAAAATTGCTGACTATACTGAACATATTGATTCTGAAAACTTAGAGACAATACTAACTTTAGATCGTGCAACTCGTTCAATAGATCAGCTTGATGAATTAGAACATCTGGTTAACTCTGTTAATAAAATGCGCCAATCTTATAAAAATATATTAACAAGCAAACAAGATGCTGATAATCTGCTGAATACCACATTGATAGGATTGGGCTTATGGCGTTTTGATGGTACGTTTATACAAGTGAATCCTGCTTATGCACAAATGATAGGACGCTCAGTCACAGAAATACTTAAACTAAATTACTGGGATGATATCGTTGAAGAAAAAGAGGTTACAGATGAAAAGGCACGATTAAAAATTTTAAAACAGGCTGAACAGTATGGGCCTGTAGAAAAAGAATATCGACACAAAGATGGATATTCTGTGCCTGTGAGATTGTCTGCCCTTATTCTGGAAAAACAAGGTGAATATTATGCGTGGTCTCATATTGAAAATCTCAGTGAACAAAAGTGGAAAAACGCAGAATTACAACACGCAAAACAAAAAGCTGAGGAAGCGAATCTCGCTAAAAGCCAATCTCTTGCTAATATGAGTCATGAACTGCGTACCCCAATGAATACGATTGTTGGTTATACTGAAATGCTTGAAGAAGAGGTTAGAGAATCTAAACAATCTGCTTTTTTATTGCCAGATGTTAAAAATATTCATACTGCTGCTAAACATTTATTGGGTTTAATTGATGGTATTCTGGATATTTCTAAAATTGAATCTGGTAAAATGCAGCTATATGCTGAACGCTTTGATTTGAATAAAATGATCCAAAATACTATTACCACACTTCAACCTTTAATGGAGAATCGAGCCAATGCCTTACATATTTTAAGTGATGAATACTTGGGTGAGTTGCATACTGATATGCCTAAAGTACGGCAAATTCTGTTCAATCTACTCAGTAACGCCTCTAAATTCACAGAACAAGGTACCATTACACTAGAAATCAGACGACAATCTGATCAATCTGGTGATTGGATTATCTTTTGTGTCAGTGATGAAGGCATTGGCATGACAAATGAACAGCAAGCCAATTTATTTCAAATTTTTAAAGAGGATTCCTCAACTACCCATCAATATGGGGGTACAGATTTAGGATTGACTATTACGAAGCACTTTGCTTCAATGTTGGGGGGTACTATCACTGTCAAAAGTGAATTTGGCAAAGGGAGTCATTTTACAGTCCGTATTCCAACGGTGTTAAAAATTGATGTTCCCCCTGGTATTGCTGAAATTTCAGAAATGGTAAGGATACCCGAAGCATCAGTAGGTGGTGTACTTTTAGTGATTGATGATGATGAGACGGTGCGCGAGTTACTAGAAATTTATTTAGGCAAAGTGGGTTATCAAGTCGTTTTAGCAAGCAGTGGTAAAGAAGGTTTAAAATTGGCGAAAAATCTACGTCCTGATGCCATTACTTTAGATGTGATGATGCCTGGCATGGATGGGTGGGAAGTATTATCTAAACTCAAAGCCGATCCGGAATTATCACATATCCCCGTCATTATGTTAACTATGACGGAAGACAAGGAAATTGGTTATTCTTTAGGGGCAGCCGAATACCTAACTAAACCTATTAGCCGCACTCAATTAATCAAAGTACTGCGTAAATATCGCTCTGATAAAGCCGCCTGTGTGGTGATGGTGGTGGAAGACGATGCGGTTACTCGTGAGATGATGGTACGGATACTCAATAAAGTGGGTTGGCAAGTCATTGAGGCTGAAAATGGTGAAATAGCTTTAAAACGTTTAGATGAACATCATCCTGATTTAATTCTCTTGGATCTTATGATGCCAGAAATGGATGGATTTGAATTTATTATTCATTTGCGACAACATCATACTTGTTCTTCAACGCCAGTCGTGGTATTGACAGCCAAGGACATTACAATTAAAGACCGTCTTTGGCTTAACAATCGTGTAGATACTGTATTTCAAAAAGGTGCATATAGTCGTGATGAATTACTTACCGAACTGAGACAATTGCTAGTTACAGCTGTAAATCCTTCGTAAAATAAATAATTTTTGTTAGTTCTCAACAGTTTAGAAAGAAATTCAAACCAAATCTTTAGTGTGAGGATAAATAATGAGGATAAATAAAACGTCACTACTTTTAACGAAAATATCACAGCTTTTAAAAAATTACTAACAATTTTAAGATGAGTAAAAAACGTCGATCTAGCAGTCAAAATTGGCTCCAAGAATACCATTCAGATGTATATGTTAAAAAAGCGAATTGTGAAGGTTATCGTTCACGGGCTGTTTATAAATTAGCACAAATTGATGCCCGTGATCGTTTATTTTATTCAAATATGACGGTCATTGATTTAGGAGCCGCTCCCGGTGGTTGGTCACAATGGGTTAAACAGCGTTTGCATTCCCAAGTTAATTTATTTGCATTAGATATTCAGTTGATGGACCCATTGCCTGATGTGACTTTTCTTCAAGGCGATTTTCGTGAACAAACAATATTGGATGAATTAATTCATCAATTAGGTAATCGTAAAGCAAATATTGTAATGTCTGATATGGCACCCAATATCACTGGTATTAAGGATGTTGATCAATCCCGTGTCATGTTATTGGCTGAATTAGCCAGAGATTTCGCTTATGATGTGCTAGAAGCTCAAGGACATTTTTTAACTAAAGTGTTTCAAGGGGAAGGTTTTGATTCTTATATTAAAGAACTAAGACCTTATTTTAAACAGGTTTTAATCCGTAAACCTAAAGCATCTCGTACTCGCTCAAGTGAAGTCTATGTATTGGCTAAGCATTATAATGAGGAAAAATGGAAATAGGAAATTGAAATTGATTTTTGGTACTTTTTATACCTGATTAAGTTTCCAAAATCTGTCAGGTTTATCTATTACTCATTTTTATCCTCTATTTCCAAATAGTTACGAAGATTAACATTATTTTTTATTATAGTGTTGAGTTATAATGAAGAAACGCAACACAAACGACACAAAAATGGGGACTATCTGCGTAGGTTTAATTTGACAATGTTACATTTAGGGGTTAAGTTTTTTTCATAATGAAACTCAATAAATAATACCTGAAACTAAACTTTAGTTTTTTTAAACTAAAATATTTGGCGGTTTGAATTTCAGAAGTTATTAAAGCTTCATTTCTTAAATATCAAAACCATATATTGCTGAAATGTAACATTACCAAATTAATTCCCCTTTTTTTAATTTTATTTAAGCTGTTAATGTAATGACAGCGTAAGCATTAGAGAGGCATTCCACAGTGAACGACATGGTAAAAAACCTTTTATTATGGGTGGTCATCGCCCTGGTATTGATGATGGTATTCAATAATTTTGGACCTCGTCAACCTTCTCCCTTGTCGATAGAATATTCAAAGTTCATTCAGGATGTTCAACAAGGACAAATCAAGGAAGTAACCATTGAAGGGCGCATCATTAGTGGTGCTACACAAAATGGTGAACGCTTTACTACTTATAATCCAGGCGACAATGGTTTGATTGGAGACTTATTAAAATATAATGTGAAAATCATCTCCAATCCCCCAGAACAACAATCTTTGTTGATGCAGATATTTATTTCGTGGTTTCCCATGCTGTTATTGTTTGGGATACTGATTTTCTTCATGCGCCAAATGCAAGGGGGTGGACGTGGTGGCGCATTATCGTTTGGCAGAAGTAAAGCTAAGATGATCGGGGAAGATCAAGTTAAAATCACATTTTCCGATGTGGCTGGTGTTGATGAAGCCAAAGTAGAAGTGACTGAATTGGTAGAATTTTTACGTGAACCCTCTAAATTCCAAAATTTAGGCGGTAAAATTCCACGCGGTGTATTGATGGTAGGTTCTCCTGGTACAGGTAAAACCTTATTGGCGAAAGCCATTGCTGGTGAAGCAAAAGTCCCTTTTTTCACTATTTCCGGTTCTGATTTTGTAGAAATGTTTGTTGGTGTGGGTGCTTCACGAGTGCGTGACATGTTCGATCAAGCCAAAAGACACTCACCATGCATTGTTTTTATTGACGAAATTGATGCAGTAGGTCGCCATCGCGGTGCTGGTTTAGGGGGTGGGCATGATGAGAGAGAACAAACACTCAACCAATTACTCGTAGAAATGGATGGTTTTGAAGGAAATGAAGGCGTTATTGTGATTGCAGCCACTAACCGCCCTGACGTATTAGACCCTGCTTTATTACGGCCTGGTCGTTTTGACCGTCAAGTAGTCGTACCCTTACCTGATATTCGGGGACGTGAACAAATTCTTAAAGTACACATGCGAAAAGTACCCATCGCTGACGATGTAAAACCAAGCATCATTGCTCGCGGAACGCCTGGTTTTTCAGGGGCTGATTTAGCTAATCTAGTGAATGAAGCTGCTTTATTTGCTGCTCGGAATAATAAGCGTTTGGTAGAAATGGAAGAATTTGAAAAAGCCAAAGACAAAATCTTGATGGGTGCTGAGCGCAAATCTATGGTAATGAGTGAAGAAGAGAAAAAACTCACTGCTTATCATGAAGCTGGACACGCCATTGTTGGGCGTACAGTTCCTGGTCATGATCCTGTGTATAAAGTAACCATTATTCCAAGGGGACGTGCTTTGGGGGTGACTATGTTTTTACCCGAAGCCGATAGACTCAGCTATACCAAGCAAACTTTGGAAAGTAAAATTTCTACAGTTTTTGGGGGTAGAATTGCAGAAGAATTGGTTTTTGGAGCCGATGCTGTCACCACTGGTGCTAGCCAAGATATTAAACAAGCGACTGAAATCGCACGTAATATGGTTACAAAGTGGGGTTTATCAGAACGTTTAGGACCACTCACTTATGGCGAAGATGATAATGAAGTCTTTTTGGGTCACAGCGTCACACAACACAAAGTGGTCTCTGATGAAACCGCGCATGTCATTGACAAAGAAATTCGTTCTATTGTTGATCGCAATTATACACGTGCAGAAACATTGCTTAACGAACATATCCAAATTCTGCATGCAATGGCAGATGCATTAATGAAATATGAAACACTTGAGAGTGATCAGATTGATGACCTCATGACTGGAAAAGTGGTTAGACCACCAAAAGATTGGAATGACAACGGTGGTGATAATGATCCAAAAAAACCTAATGATCCAAAAAAACCTGATGATAAGAAGACAGAAATCCCTCCACTTAAATCCAAGATAAGTAAAATTGGTGGACCTGCCAGTTCACACTAAAAGGGGAATTTTATGGTAAATTTTCTCCCCATTCCTACTCAGTTCTTGTTCTAATGCTCTAGCGTTAGAATGCCTATGGTGAGTGACGCTCCAGCGTTACTCCTTTTTTATTTTAAAAAGCTCATGTTTTCCGAAAATATTTTACAAATTCCTAAAGTCATGGGCATCTTAAATACAACCCCCGATTCGTTTTCGGACGGGGGTTATTTTTTTTCTAAGGATTCTGCTCTAAAACGTGCCCGTCAAATGGTTGAAGAAGGAGCACACATTATTGATATTGGAGGAGAATCCACTCGCCCTGGCGCACAGTCTATCTCAGAACAAGAAGAACTTGATCGTGTTATTCCAGTTTTGGAAAAACTCCGCGCAGAATTACCCATTTTAATATCGGTTGATACCAGTAAAGCCGAAGTGATGCGCGAATCCATTTCTAAGGGTGCTGATATGATTAATGATATCATGGCGTTACGCAATGAAGATAGCTTGGCAGCAGTCGCAGCTTCAGATAAAGTACATATTTGTCTTATGCATATACAGGGCAAACCACGTTCTATGCAACAAAATCCACACTATGAAAATGTTATCAATGAAATTAAAACGTTTTTACTGGAAAGAGTGCAAGCTTGTTTAGATGTTGGCATTGCTGCAAATCGTCTTTTTATCGATCCTGGTTTTGGTTTTGGTAAAACAAAAGCACATAACTTGCTGTTGATGAAACAATTGCAAATGTTTACTGAACTTGGCTATTCTGTATTGGTCGGTTTATCTCGTAAATCATTAATAGGTCAAATATTAAACAAACCCGTCACAGAACGGTTATATGGTAGTTTAGCCTTAGCTGTTTTAGCTGTTTACAAGGGTACTAAAATTATCCGCACTCACGATGTTGCAGCGACAGTAGATGCTATAAAAATGACCCATGCTGTTTTGCAACAAACTGATTGAAAATCTTTAAAATTAAGTTTTCCGAACAAAGCTTCGCTTTGATATCTGACGTGTTATAGCGTTTCCCGATTGAATAAAGTACAACTTCCCCTAAATCCCATCCTTAAATTGGGGACTTGTACCTGACGCAATCGGAAAACGCTATATAGCAATAATTTTTTAAGGCATTGTTTAATGAAACAAGAACGTAAATATTTTGGTACCGATGGCATACGAGGAATCGTTGGTACGCCACCGATTACCCCTGACTTTATATTAAAACTAGGCTGGGCAGTTGGTCGCATTTTGAAAAATGGATACAATAAAAACAAAGTACTAATAGGCAAAGATACCCGTATTTCTGGCTATATGTTTGAATCCGCTTTACAAGCTGGCTTATCTGCTGCTGGAATGGATATTCGTTTATTGGGTCCCATGCCCACACCAGCCATTGCTTATTTAACACGGACTTTTCATGCGGTTGCGGGCATTGTTATCAGTGCATCCCATAATCCATTTCAAGATAATGGCATTAAATTCTTTTCAGGGGATGGCACAAAATTGCCCGATGAAGTAGAACTTGCCATTGAAGCTGAAATGGAACAGCCAATGCAAACGGTTGCACCTAGTGATTTAGGAAAAGCTGAACGTATTGAAGATGCAGCAGGTCGTTATATTGAATTTTGTAAAAGTACCATTCCTTACGATATTAGTCTAAAAGGATTAAAAATTGTTGTCGATTGCGCGCATGGTGCAACTTATCACATTGCACCTAATGTTTTTCGTGAACTTGGCGCAAGTGTTGAAACTATTGGAACCCAACCAAATGGCTTAAATATCAATGCAGGCTACGGTGCTACTCAACCTCAAGCACTACAAAACGCGGTCTTATATCAAAATGCAGATTTAGGGATTGCTTTAGATGGTGATGGTGATCGGGTGTTAATGGTTGATGGTAAGGGTGAAATAGTTGATGGTGATGAGCTATTATTCATTATTGCTCAAGCTCGTCACAAAGCAGGATGTTTACAAGGAGCAGTTGTTGGTACGGTGATGAGCAATTTAGGATTAGAACAAGCACTTGAAAAACAAGGTATTGCGTTTAAACGTGCTGCTGTAGGCGACCGTTATGTTTTAGAAATGCTACAACAAAATGGCGGTAATTTAGGGGGAGAATCGTCAGGGCATATTATTTGCCTAGATCGGACAACGACTGGAGATGGTATTACTACCGCTTTACAAGTATTAGCAGTGAGTATACAAACCGGTTTACCTTTACATGTGTTGAAAAAAGGCATGCAAAAATGTCCACAACGTATGATTAATGTGCCTATTACGCCTGGGGTAGAAATTGCTTCTCAACCTTCAGTGCAAAAAGCAATAGAAGAAGCAGAACAACAACTGAGTCATCAAGGAAGAGTTCTATTGCGCCCTAGTGGTACTGAACCGTTGATTAGAGTGATGGTTGAAGGAACTGATGTACAACAAGTTGAGGCTGTCGTTCATCAGTTAGCAGATGTTGTCAAAGCAGAACAAAATCGACCGTAAAAAATATTTAAAATCCAAAGCGACGACGAGTAATGACATTACATTCTTCACTTAAATCAGAAATATCGTCTTTGATTTCATGGCACTTTTGAGCAAATTCTTCTGATTTTGGTTTAGATTGCTCAGCTATTTCTTTTGCTTTTTCAGCTTGAACGCGAGTTTTTGCGTTAATTTCTTCTTGTTGCTTAAAACGTTCAATTGCAGTTTGTTGTTCTGCCTCACTCATACGTTTCCACTCTTCTTCAGGTACACCATAAATAGCACGAGTGATCCCGCAGCTTGCAATCACTACCCAACTTAACAATAGGATAGCTTTTAAAATTTTCATTTTTACTAAATCCTCTTTTTTGCATAGCATTTAGCATAATCTTTTAATTCAAGGTCGAAACAATAATTAATGTTACTTCCTTAATTCTCCTGGCACTTACTTGAATACAAAAAATTTAACTTTAGTTTATTTTGATAGGTTGTATAGATAAATATTGCTCTCCAATAATCAATTTTATCAATAGAAAGTAAGTGCTTCTTTTATTTTATATCCAAAATGCAGTTTTAGTCATTACTTTATTGTCAATAAAAGACAAAGAAAAGACAGGATAGTAACTCAGTCTTTTAAGTTTTTATACAATAACTGATAATTTCTTCAGGTTCATCAGCGGCTTCTAAAATTTTATGAGGAATTGGTAAAGGATTACCATCCAAGGCAAGCCATTCAAGTTCAGATAATTGAAAAATTGTCGGGGGTAAATTGGTCAATTGATTATCTCGAATATCTAGCCATTCAAGCTCAGACAGTTGACCAATTTCGGCGGGACAAACTTCAATTTTATTTTCGCTGAGATATAATTCTCTTAATTTAAACAACTGGCAAATCTCTAATGGCAAAACTTTTAGTTTGTTGATACTGATATCTAACTCTTTCAAATTAGATAATTGAGAAAAGGTTAGGGGCAAAGTGGTCAGTTGATTATTACTAAGATTTAATGTTCTCAGTTTAGAGAATTGAGAAATGTCCGATGATATATTGGTGAGTTGATTGCCACTTACATCTAAATTTCTGAGTTTAGGCAATTGAGAAATTTCCGGTGGTATGGCTATCAAGCGATTGTTGCTCATATCTAACTCTTTCAATTGTTCTAACTGAGTAAACGTGAGTGGCAAAGCAATAAGTTGATTATCCGCAAGATTGAGCGTTTTAAGTTTAGATAACTTGCTAATATCGTGTGTCAACATAGCCAGTTGATTACCCTCAACATAGAGTTCTTCAAGTTGAGACAATTGACCTATTTCAGGTGGCAAAGTAAGCAATTGATTGTCACTCAGATCCAATTGTTTGAGTTCAGATAATTTGCCAATATCTGATGATAACTCAGTCAATTGATTATCGTCAAGAGATAGCCACTCAAGATGAGATAACTGGAAAATTTCGGTTGGCAAAGAAGTCAAATTTCTTTCAGAGAGATCAAGTTTTGTGCTTTTATTTTTTGCAACCTGTTCAATAAGTTCGCATAATTCTCTATTCATAGTATTCATTCAAACCTTTATTGTTAATCGGTAAATAGTTTAAAATGATAAAGTGGTGAATATTAGAATTCAAAGCGAAACTTTGTACGGGGAGCAATAAAGCTTCGCTTTTAACTCCAATTGACTACTCACTTTTATTGTGCCTGAGTGCAATATATAGGGATACTATCAAACATTACAAATTTATCTATAGCGTTTCCCGATTGGATAAAGTACAACCTCCCCTAAATCCCCTCCTTAATTAACTAACCTTTATCCACAAGTAGGTAAATTGAAATCAATAGGTTTTTGTTATAGGGAGATATCACTAATGAAATTGGCAAAAATTTGTCCTCGTGCTTGGATTTCATGGGTGTTACGACTCTCTATAACCTTACTATTTATACGATTAAATAATTTTTGGGGACTTGTGGGTAAAGGTTAGCCTTAATTAAGGAGGGGACTTGTACCTGACGCAATCGGGAAATGCTATAAAAGTTAGTTAGAACGAAGAGTAATTTAACAGGCAATAGTCTGGAATCTAAAATTTATTCTGGAAACCGGAAATGAGTAGCCTTGCACTTTCAATCATATCCTGATTAAATGGCTTTCTTGACTTTATTTTTTTTGTTTGTTAAAATTTTTTTGCTCAGGATTTTTTGTAAATTATTTGTCATTATCTTTATACTTGATGATCAAGTTTTTCGATTTTTATAACTACAGGGATTATTTATAATACAAGGAAAGCAATCAGTAAGGTAAAAAATATCTATTGAATCAAGAGCATACGAAACACTAGGCCATAACGATTCAAAAAAAACAAGTATTCTTAAAATTAAGGTCATTTTCTTTTGATGACTTTTATTTAATCCTTGTAACTACTCAGTCTCATGATGAATGTTAATGCTTTTTTATAAGGAGTGACGCTGGAGCGTCACGAAATGCGTGCCAACGCTGGAGCGTTGGAACGAGAGGCTGAGTAGTTACTAATCCTTTATTATAAATAATCCTTGTAGTTATAGACTTAAAATTTTGGAAAAAAAACTTGCTCATGTAAGTTCCAAATAAAAAAAATGAGAGATTTTTGTCATAAAATCCTAATTTTATATTTTTGCGTGACACTCTTAGATATTTTTTCATACGACAATTTAACTTGATAATGTCACATTTCAATTAAAGCGTAAATCTTGCTTTTTTCAAAATAAATTTGGAATGAAAGAATTGTGTTATTCCGGAGTCCAAAATTTATTTTGGATATCATTTGAACTCTTTTGAGATTTTCTCAAGAATATCTAAAACAAAAACCACTAGCTACAAATAAGGAGAATTATGAAGTACTTCACCAAGCCCTGTAAATACAGTTTGGTTTTACTCACCTTACTATTTGGTTTATCGTTTTTTCAAAACGCCATAGCTGATAAAACAAATCGAACAACAAGAGTTGTTGGGGGTGAAGAAGTCCCAGCGGATGAACAAGTGCCTTGGGTAACAAACTTCCAAATGAATATTTTGGGTCAATGGGTACCTATTTGTGGTGGCTCCTTGATTGATCGAAAATGGGTTTTGACAGCTGCCCATTGTGTGGGGTTTGCACATATGCTCTCAGCGTTAAGTAGCGATCCTGCATGTAGTGCCCGTGTTTTTTTGGGGGCACATGATCGAACTGTAGAAACCGAAGGAGAGAGGATTTGTGTTAAAGACATGCTCATGCATCCTGGATACAACAAACCGACTCCTGGTAATAATGATATTGCTTTATTGTCTTTGGAGGAACCTTCTACACAAACGCCCGTCAATTTACCTTCGTTCGATGAAAACGTACTTAAAAACACACAACAAGCAACAGTGATGGGGTGGGGGGATATAACAGGCATTGGCGGACAAATTATGATGGGAGTTATAATGAACGCACTCTCCATGCCAGCAAATTGTTCACAGGTGCCAGACTCTACGCTCTGCCAAACCTTGAGTCTATCGTTAATAAACAATGTGGTCGCTTTTGCTAACACAGATTTTTCACCACAACAATTACGAAAAGTACAAGTAGATGTCGTTTCCAATGAAGAATGTCAAAAGGCTTATGGTGAAAAAGCAATTATTACAGACAATATGTTATGTGCTGGTTCTCCAGGTAAAGATAGCTGTCAAGGAGACAGCGGGGGAGGACTTTTTATACAAAATGGTCGTCAAGTAACACAAATTGCTCTTGTGAGTTCTGGTGGTGACTATTGTGCAGAACCAGGGAAATATGGTACCTATACTCGTTTGACGAAGTTCAAAAACTTCATAAATCTTTTAACAGAAACCAGCAAATCTTTTCCTGATACTTCATCATCATGCTCACTGGTCGCACCTGCTTTTACTGTCAATCAAACTTTAGACAATGATATAAAGACAATTTTCGTAAATTGGGAAAAAGTTAACAATGCAAGCGGCTACAGGTTATTTTACACACCTGATTCATTAAGTAGTGATAGTTCTGAATCAGATTGGCCAATTATATTAGAACTGTTGTCTAGTGATATATTTCAAGAATTACCTGATGGAAAGCTGGAGATGAAAGTGGTCTTACCTATTTCTGCTAATTTTCATTATGCTTTGCAGGTTTACAACAACGAATGCGGACTTTTGCTTAGTAACGCCGAATCGACTGCTAAAGTTGGTTCTACTCAATAGTCCTCTTTCTTTAGGTACAACCACCCTCTAACCTCTTCCTTCGCAAGGATGGGGGGTGTTAAATTGGTTGTTTTTCACTCTCATTATACTTCTCCAGAAAAGTTTTGTCTTTGGTAAAAACCTGTCAGGTTTTCAAAACCTGTCAGGTTTGGCGCGAAATTTTTCTAGGTAACTATAGTTTTTCATATAAATAATTTCACACATCAAACCTGACAGGTTTTAGAAACCTGTCAGGTTTTTGGAAGTTATTTTTCTGAACGTCTATATATGTCCTTTTGATTGATTGAATATTTTTATATGTCATAAACTGTGCCAAAAGACAAAACTTTTCTGGACAGCTATATATTCCACCGATTTCATCGATGGCTATTCACATTCAATCCCTCTCATTATCTCCCTCTCTCATTATCTCCCTCTCTCATTATATTCCACCGATTTCATCGGTGGTTATTCACATTCAATCCCTACGGGATTAAAAATTTTCAAAGAGGTATCAACCCCGAAGGGGTTAAATGTAAATAGCCTTATGTGAAACATAAGGAAACATATATATGAATCCAACCCCAAGGGGGTTGAATTTAAAAATGATAAATTACACAATTGAAGTCTGGGGTGAAAAAATTGGCAAAATCAATGATAGGTTTAACACCCCACCCTATCTCTCTCCTTGATAAGGAAGAAATAAAGGGTTTATTATCTGCTATTCCTAACACCAAAAGGTAAAAATTGAAACAATGATAAAAAAATTCAAAGATTTATTCATCTCCTACGGGAGACGAGAAAGCCTAGTCTTTGTCGGGATACTCCACAGGCTTCTTAAACTGATAGGCTATGATGCCTGGTTTGATAAAGTCAACATCCCTGATGGTGACGACTATCAACAACGCATTAATCATGGCATTGAATCTGCCCACAATTTTATATGCGTGATGGCTCCCCGTTGCATGACTTCTCCCTACTGTTTAGTTGAGTTGGAGTATGCACGTTTACTCGGTAAGCGGGTTATCCCCATTAACCAAATGGTTATTTTTGATACCCCTTACCAAGAATTGTCAGAGGGAGATAAACAAGTTTTGGTGGGTTTTTATAAACGGCATAATCAACCCAACCAAAATATCCAAACCACTCAAGATGTATTAAATCGCTCCCTTGCCTTGATTGGGAGAACAGATTGGTTGGCAGCGCAACAAAAAGTGTCCGATGAGGATTGCCAACACATAGTAGAGTGGGCGCAACCTTATGAAAACAATTGGGCTAAACATGAGGATTTGGATTATTTAAAATCCTTTAAATTTCCGGAGTTTGGCGAAACCATTGATGCCATTGACGGCGTGGTGGAACGGATAACGGCGGTTGTAGAACGGCAAAAAGAGTATGTCCACAAACACACAGAAATTTTAGCTAACGCACTGCATTGGCAAAAAAATCAGAAAGCTACGCAGCATTTATTGGTGGGTAAAGAGCGTTCCGCTGCTGAAAAATGGCTATTGACGGAGTTTTTGCCGCCTATGCAACCACCGTGCCAACCTTCTAGTTTGGTGTGTGAATATATTTGCGAGGCACGAAAAAATGCCGAAAACTTAATGACGGATATTTTTATCTGTTATGACACTGAAGATAAAGAGATTCGAGATAACGTTATTCAATCCTTGTCACGTTATGCTAAAACGATATGGAAACATGATTGCGATATCCAAAAGGGAGCCGAATATAAACGTGCTATCGAAATTGGAATTGAAAATGCGGACAATTTCTTCTATTTCATTTCGCCCCACTCAATAGCCTCCAAATATTGCCAAAATGAATTAAATCATGCGCTGAAATATAACAAGCGTATCGTGCCATTATTAATAGCAAACACGCCAGAATCCAATACGCTAGAAGTTTTGCGTGAATTGCAATACGTTGATTTTACGGACAATACTTGTCAAGCCGATTATGACAGCGATATCGATGACATCCTAAACATTTTGTGCCTCGATCATGAATATTACGAACAGCATAAAATATTGTTAGCGCGTGCTTTGAAATGGGAGAGCGAAAACCATAAACCGTCCTTTTTGTTGCGGGGACATAATTTAGAGAATGCCAAAACCTGGTTGAGACTGAATAATAAGCGGGAGCAACATTCGCCGTTGCCTTTGCATAAAGAATTGATTACTACCAGTGAAGCGACAAAAAGTCGATTGAGTATCGAAGTATTTATCTCATATTCCCGTAAAGATGCGGATTCTGCTCGGCAGTTGAATACGGCATTACAAAAATCGGGAAAAACGACTTGGTTTGATCAAGAAAGCATTGATACCGGTGCCGATTTCAAGAAAGAAATCTTTAAAGGCATTGAGAGTGCCGATAACTTTTTATTTATCCTGTCACCGGATGCGGTTGAATCCGAATATTGCGAAGCCGAAGTCAACTACGCCGTGTCACTTGGAAAACGTATCATCACTGTATTGTATCGTAAAACCGATCCAAACACGATGCCAAAGGCGTTAAGAATTATCCAATGGTTGGATTTTAGTGACAGTACTCAGTTTGAAACCGTTTTTTCAGAATTGATACGCGCTTTGGAACAACAAAAAGAATACGTTCACCAACACACCGAGATTTTGACGCACGCCTTACACTGGCAAAAAAACCAAAAAGCGGTATCACATCTCTTAACCGGTGAAGCGCGTTTAGATGCTAAAGCATGGTTATTAAAGAAATTTCAACTCCCTGAAAAACCACCTTGCCAACCTGCTCCCTTGATGTGCGAACTTATCTGCGAATCTCGCAAAAATGCGGATAATTTGCTGACGGATATTTTTGTTTGTTCTGACTCGCAGGATAAAACGATTCGTGATTCGGTGATTCAATCGTTGTCGCGTAACGCGAAAACCTGTTGGCAACATGAGAAAGATATCCAAAAAGGGACGCGCTATGAGTATGCGATTGATCAAGGTATTGAGGGAGCCGATAATTTTTTCTTTTTTCTCTCCCCAGATTCGATTCAATCCAAAGATTGCCAACGCGAATTAACCCATGCGCTAAATTATCATAAGCGTATTATTCCGTTGTTAATTGAGAAAGACTCAGAAATTCCAGATGCGCTACTGGATTTGCAATTCATTGATTTTACAGGCAATACTGGCCAGACCGATTATGATAGCAAAATTGATGAAATCTTAAATATCCTAGTTTATGAGCAGGATTATTATCATCAACACAAAACATTGCTGGTTCGGAGCCGAAAATGGGCGGCTGCAAATCGTAAACCCATATTTTTGTTGCGAGGACATAAGTTAGAATTGGCGAAAAGTTGGTTAGGCTTGTCTGAAAAACGCCAACAACATTTACCACTACCATTACACCGCGAATTAATCACAGCCAGCGATATCGCAATCCACCAACGAGGAACCGTACTCTTTATTTCCTATTCTCGTAAGGATAACGATGTTGTCCAAAAATTAATCGCTCGGTTACAAGAAGCCGATAAAACGGTTTGGTTTGACCAAGAAAGCCAACAAAGTAGCACTAACACCGAAGTTGATTTTGAGAAAGAAACCTTTAAAGGTATTGACGAAGCCGATAATTTTGTGTTTGTCGCTTCACCGCCTTCGGTTGCCTCCCCTTATTGTCAAAACGAAATCAAACACGCAGCATCGCGGGGCAAGCGGATTATTATGCTGTTGCATCGCGAAGTTGACATACCGGAAACGTTACAATCTGTGCAACGGTTAGATTTTAGTGACAGTGCCAAGTTTGAAACTGCCTTTTCGGAATTGGTACGCATATTAGAACGGCAAAAAGCTTACATCCATCAGCACACCGAGATTTTGATTCAGGCGCAACAGTGGCAACAAAATCAAAAGGCAACGCAACATCTATTAGTAGGGCAAGAACGTTCCGCCGCTGAAAACTGGCTATTAACCGAATTTTTGCCACCGGCACAACCGCCGTGCCAGCCCACCGCGTTAATCTGCAAATTTATTTGTGAGGCTCGTAAAAACGCTGAAAACCTGACAACGGATATTTTTATCTGTTCTGAAGAACAAGATAAAACCATTCGTGATTCAGTGGTGCGATCCTTAGCACGTTATGCCAAAACTTGTTGGACGCATGATCGCGATATTCAAAAAGGCGTCCAATATGACCGTGCGATTGAACGCGGTATTGAGGGAGCGGATAACTTTTTCTTTTTTATCTCACCGTCTTCAGTCACTTCTAACTATTGCAAGCGCGAATTAACCCATGCGTTGAAATATCACAAACGTGTTGTGCCGTTATTAATTATCCCAACGCCTGTCTCTTCGATGCCAGACAAGTTGCGAAGTTTGCAATATGTTGATTTTACCGATAAAACGAGTCAAGCTGATTATGAGAGCGGTATTGATGAGATTTTGAACATTCTGAAACAAGAGCAAGATTATTATAAACAACATAAAGTGTTGTTAGTTCGGGCATTGAAATGGACCGAGGAAAATCAGAAATCCTCGTTTTTGTTGCGGGGCTATAACTTAGAAAATGCGAAAATGTGGTTGCGCTTGTCTGGCAAACGGCAACAAAACTTACCACTGGCGATACATCAGGAACTGATTACCGCCAGCGAAGCCGCCAAGGGGCAAATGAGTACCGAAGTGTTTCTTTCCTACTCGCGTAAAGACAGCGAATTTGCGC
Source organism: Candidatus Parabeggiatoa sp. HSG14 (assembly GCA_030378085.1). Lineage (GTDB taxonomy): Bacteria > Pseudomonadota > Gammaproteobacteria > Beggiatoales > Beggiatoaceae > Parabeggiatoa. Next base: position 7,687 of record JAUCGK010000043.1, on the reverse strand, counting down.
GAGGACTTAACACCCGATTACAAGAAACCGGAAAAACCACCTGGTTTGACCAAGAAAGTATTAGCAGCGGTGTAGATTTTGAGAAGGAAATCCTCAAAGGCATTGATAGTGCGGATAATTTTTTGTTGATTGTTTCACCAGATGCGGTGGCTTCCGAATACTGCGAACGTGAAGTGGTTTATGCGGCAGAACAAAGTAAACGTTTTATCAGTGTGTTACACCGTGAAACCGATCCAAACACGATGCCCGAAGTTTTGCGGAAGATTAATTGGATTGATTTTAAGGAAACCGCATTTGATAAGTCGTTTCCGGAGTTGATTCAGGCGATTGAGTTGGATAGGGAACATGCTCATCAGCACACCGTCTTACAGCAACGGGCTGGTGATTGGGCAGAAAATAATAAAAGTGGTGATTTTTTGCTTAACCAAACGGCTTGCCAAAATGCGGAAGCTTGGGGGAATATGGCTCTGGTTGAAAAGAAACAACCGGCCCCAACTGAGCTTCAGCAGGCGTTTATGCAGGAAAGTCGGAATGCCATCACGAAAGCGAATCGACGACGGAATATATTGTTTAGTTTTGTTGGCTTGTTAGCGTTTTTAGCAGTTCTCTTGTCGGTATTTGCTGTTTTTCAAATGGATCAAGCTGAAGAAAATCTCCAAAGTGCTAAAGCACGTATCTATCATGCTAAAGCCAAAGAACTCAGTGACACGGATTCCACTATGGCTTTACGTTTTGCTGAAAAAGCGCGTCAATTCGATCCGCTAGATGAAACAATTCATAAAACGTTACGAGATATTTTTGAGAAGAGAAAACCTGTTTATGCTACCCCGCTACGTCATAGTGCCCGTGTTAATTCCGTGGCGTTTTCACCCGACAATCAAAAGATTGTGACGGCAAGTGAGGATAACACAGCGAAAGTGTGGGATGTGCAGGGGCAAGCACTCGCCACCTTAACACATGACGAGTGGGTTTATTCCGCGGCGTTTTCACCCGACAGTCAAAAGATTGTGACTGGGTCTAATAACACAGCGAAAGTGTGGAATGTGCAGGGGCAACCACTCGCCACCTTAACACATCCCGAATGGGTTAATTCCGCGGCGTTTTCACCCGACAGTCAAAAGATTGTGACTAGGACTACGACAGTGTGGGATGTACAGGGGCAACCACTTGCCACCTTAACACATGACGATGATGTTAATTCCGCGGCGTTTTCACCCGACAGTCAAAAGATTGTGACGGCAAGTAGAGATAACACAGCGACAGTGTGGGATGTGCAGGGGCAAGCACTCGCTACCTTAAAACATGACGATAGGGTTAATTCCGCGGCGTTTTCACCCGACAGTCAAAAGATTGTGACATTTGATAACACAGCGACAGTAGTGTGGGATGTGCAGGGGCAAGCACTCGCCACCTTAACACATAGCTATGGTGTTGGTCCCAGGTCGGTTTCATTCGGCAGTCAAAAGATTGTGGCGGCGTTTTCACCCGACAGTCAAAAGATTGTGACGGCGTTTTCACCCGGCAGTCAAAAGATTGTGGCGGCGTTTTCACCCGACAGTCAAAAGATTGTGACGGCAAGTGATGATAACACAGCGACAGTGTGGGATATTATTATGCTGCCATTAACAATTAAATTAAAAAATAGGGTTATTGCTATTAATAGTTCAAGGATTTTGACAGCATCAGAAAATAATAATACTGCTACACTATTAGATATGCAGAAAAACAAACTGGCCACTTTAATTGGACATCAAAAACCAGTTTCTTCAGCAGTGTTTTCGCCTAACGAAACCTTAATTGCGACGGCTTCAGAAGATAATAGGGTAAAAATATGGAATATGCAGGGAAAAGAACTGACTACTTTTTTAAGTGGGCATCAAGATGATATGTTGATGAAGTTTTCGCTGGATAATTCTAAGATTATGACGATGTCTGTTGATGATAACGTGATAAATGTGTGGGATATGCAGGGAAATTTATTAGTTACCATGAATGGACATAGCAATACTGTTAATTTCGCAGCGTTTTCACCCGACAGTCAAAAGATTGTGACGGCAAGTGATGATAACACAGCGAAAGTGTGGGATGTGCAGGGGCAAGCACTCGCCACCTTAACACATGACTATGATGTTAATTCCGCGGCGTTTTCACCCGACAGTCAAAAGATTGTGACGACAAGTGATGATTACACAGCGAAAGTGTGGAATGTGCAGGGGCAACCACTCGCCACCTTAAAACATAGCGATTATAGGGTTTATTCCGCGGCGTTATCACCCGATAGGACAAGGGAGGTAGAGGTAAAGGTAGCGGAAGATGATAACTCCGCGGCGTTTTCACCCGACAGTCAAAAGATTGTGACTAGGTATAGTAACACAGCGAAAGTGTGGGATGTGCAGGGGCAAGCACTCGCCACCTTC
>JAUCGK010000043.1:0-5176 GCA_030378085.1 Candidatus Parabeggiatoa sp. HSG14 | reverse complement strand
ACGTTAAAACATGACCGTTGGGTTAATTCCGCGGCGTTTTCACCCGACAGTCAAAAGATTGTGACTAGGTATAGTAACACAGCGAAAGTGTGGGATGTGCAGGGGCAAGCACTCGCCACCTTAACACATGACTCTGATGTTAATTCCGCGGCGTTTTCACCTGACAGTCAAAAGATTGTGACGGCAAGTTATAAAACAGCGAAAGTGTGGGATGTGCAGGGGCAAGCACTCGCCACCTTAAAACATGACCGTTGGGTTAATTCCGCGGCGTTTTCACCCGACAGTCAAAAGATTGTGACTAGGTATAGTAACACAGCGAAAGTGTGGGATGTGCAGGGGCAAGCACTCGCCACCTTAACACATGACGATAGGGTTAATTCCGCGGCGTTTTCACCCGACAGTCAAAAGATTGTGACTAGGTATAGTAACACAGCGAAAGTGTGGGATGTGCAGGGGCAAGCACTCGCCACCTTAAAACATGATCGTTGGGTTAATTCCGCGGCGTTTTCACCCGACAGTCAAAAGATTGTGACGGCAAGTTATAAAACAGCGAAAGTGTGGGATACACAGGGAAACGAACTGGCCATGTTGGGTACACCTTTTTGGGGAAAGGTTGTCCCGGCATTTTCTTATGATGGTTCCAAAGTTGTAACAACTTCAAGTGGTGGTACGACTACAATATGGGATGTGTATCAGAAAAAGGCCATCATGACCTTAAAGGGGCATCAACAAGACATTTCTTACCTAGCGTTTTCACCTGATGATGCTTTGCTTGTGACTACTTCTCGTGATAAAACGGCAAAGGTGTGGAATGGGCAGGGAAAATTATTAACCACATTAAACGAACATAAAGAAGCCGTTTCTTATGCGGCTTTGTCACCAAATAGTCAACGAATCGTGACTGCTTCAGATGACAATACTGCAAAAGTATGGAATATAAAGGGAGAATTACTAGGTACTTTACAACATTCGGATAATATCAAATTTGTCATGTTTTCCCTAGATGGTTCCCAAATTATGACCATGACTAAACATACGGTCAAATTGTGGCCAAATTTCTTCGTAGATGACTTGTTACAGAGTAATCATTTAGCAAAACTAACGTTAGAAGATGAAATTTTAGCCGGTGTTATTACGTTGGAAGAAGTGCCAGAGAAACAATTATTGACCATGGCATCCAGTCTAAAGGGCATCGCTCAATTTTATGAGAACCAAGCTGACCAATCAGATATCACGGAAAACCAAATAAAATACTTGCAACTGGCGGCTACGATTCACCAGAAGATTGGCCCTCCTATGGATGGACAGAGAACCAAAGCTAAGTTAACTGAATTAACTTCTTCTGAATCCCCTAAATCACAATTACCTGAGCTATCCGAATCGCGACCCAGTTTGCAAGTTTGGCAACTCGTTGGAGAAAATATTGCACTGATTATTGGCATAGGATTGTTAATTTTAGTGATGAGCCGTCAACAACAAGTTTTTTTCCAACAGCAAAACTATTTACCTTTGGTTATTTATAGTCTTGTCCCGGTAGTGATGATGGTCAGTTGGTTATCATTACGTGAAGGAGCTTATTTGTTCTCTATGATAGAAGAACAAGGTATATTCAAAAATGTTTGGTTATTCGGTAGTTTATTGATAGTTTTTAGCATTGCTGGTTTTGGTTTTTTTCAAACCCGTAAACGTTTCCAAAACAAGCAACTCCGTACTTTGCTGCGATTACTCTATCTAATCTTGTTAGTTTTATCCAGTGGATTTGTTTTGTTGCTCTTATATCAATGGTTGTATTTACATGAAATTGCGACAAGAATGAGTTTTGTAATGAGTTTTGTAATTTTTGTTGGTGTTGTAGGAGTTGTGATACTACCTTTAGTACTCATATCTCTTGTGTATTATGCTTTACAACCCAGTAATAAGTGGTGGAAATGGCCATTAAAAAAAGTTTCAATGCTGTTAGCTTATATTTCTCTTCTTATCGTAACCACTTTCTTAACAGTGCTTTTTGATAATGCGCTTGCGTTTTATAACCCTATTTCTACTGGCTTACGGTTTTTATTGTTATTAATAGCTGGAATAATCTTAATTCAGGCACTATTTTCTCAATATAAAGCTCATCAGCGACGATGGTTTACAAGAGGTGCTTTTGCGACTATCTATAGTGTTATTTTGTTGTTATTGTTAATGGGCTTTTGGAATGAAGGTGCTTTTACTTTTACATCATCCATTAATAGAGTAGAACGAGTTGTCTTTTATTATGAAATTTCCGATGCTTTAACTTTACTTTTGGCAGCCATTGCTACCGGTTTTGCTACTGTTTGGGCAATTCAAACCTATAAAAGCCAAAATCACCGTGTGTTTATCCAGCAAAATTTTGTTCCGAATAAAGACCTATCAAAATTTCAAAATCTAATAGGTATTGCTAAAGCGTATTTGGATACTTATCAAATTTTAATTTACGCCTTAGTTGCTCTATTTTTACTGGGCAATGTGATTTATTTCTTTCGGGCGTATATGATGATGATGGCTTTCTTCACCATGGCTTTTGGTGGTATCCTCTTGTTTATTCATTCTGTTAGTCAAGCTTTTGACAATAGACGTAAGAAGAAGATTTCAACAATTGAAGTTGTCTGAATCAGCGAGCGTAGCGAGCGTAGGGTGGGTAGAGCGATAGCGAAACCCACCATGCCGGATAACGACTGATATTCTTTTGTATTTTCTGCCAAGACAATAACTACAAGGATTATACAATAACTACAAGGATGAAATGGTAGAAGGGATTATGCCTTTGGTGGGTTTCGTACCTCTACCCACCCTACCGTTCTGCTCCGTTGTACTCAACCTTGTAATTCTTGTCCAATCCCTATAATTCTTGTCAATAAATGGGGAGTTCCTCGGTGTAATCCTTTCTAAAATGCAATCCTTGTAGTTCTTGTCAATTCACAATTAATTAAGGAGAACACCATGAAATTTCCCTACGGTATTTGTGATTTCTATGATGTTATCACTGAAAACTACTTTTACGTAGATCGTACCGATAAGATTTCATTAATTGAAAAAACCGGAAAATATCCGCTTTTCTTGCGCCCCCGTCGTTTTGGCAAAAGCCTAATACTTTCCATGCTCGAAAACTATTACGATGTCGCAAAAGCTAAGCAATTTGAACTTTTGTTTGGACATCTCGCGATTGGAAAAAATCCCACAAACAAGCACAATCAGTATTTTGTAATGAACTGGGATTTCTCGGCAGTTGATTCAAGTGGCAGTGCAGAAGATATTCGGCAACGACTGCACGATCATATCAATGGTTGCATCGAACACTTCAAGGCACATTATAAAGATTTTCTAACGAATGACATTGAATTACATCCGACTAACGCGATACGTTCTTTACAATCGGTACTTGCTGCCCTCCAAAGTACATCCTATAAACTCTATTTGTTGATTGACGAATATGATAATTTTGCCAATGAAGTGATGATGGCAGGAAAATCAGACAGTCGAGACAGATATGAAACATTGATTCAAGGGGAGGGCGCATTAAAAGCTGTATTCAAAGCAGTTAAAACCGGCACCAAAGGATTGGGGATTGATCGGATATTTATTACCGGGGTTTCACCAGTGGTGATGAGCGATATCAGTAGTGGTTTTAACATCGCTGAAAATATTTACCTCACTCTAAAATTCAATGATTTGTGTGGTTTTTGGGAGACGGAAATTTTGACAGCGTTGCAGCAAATAGCCGAAGAATGTCAGCTTGAAGAGCAACAAATCCATGAAACTCTGGCAATGATGCGAACTTTTTATGATGGCTATTGTTTTTTTTATACTGAAAAATCAAAGCTTTACAATCCAACGCTCGCCCTCTATTTTTTGAAACATTTACAGGATACCTGCCAATATCCGCGCCAAATATTAGATGACAACTTAGCGATGGATCGCGGAAAAATCATTTATATCTCCCAATTGCCTCATGGGGAGACCGTTATATCGGCAGCATTAAACGAAAAGGAACCATTAGCTATTGCCCAATTAGCCTCCCGCTTTGGTGTCAATGATATGTTGACTGCTACTAAAGATACGCCTTTTATGGTTTCATTGTTATATTACTTTGGGATATTAACTTTTGATGGAGACACGCCTTCTGGGGAATTGATTTTTAGGATACCGAATTTAGTGATGCGTAAGCTGTATGTTGAACAACTACAAGATTTGTTTTTACCTGATTGGACAGCGAGGGAAGAGGTAAGGCATATCACACAACAATTTTATCGAACCGGCGATTTGCAACCCTTATGTCAATTTATGGTAAAAAACTATTTCAAAGCTTTTAGTAATCGGGATTATCGCTGGACAAATGAATTGACTGTTAAAACCGCCTTTTTGACATTGCTGTTTAACGATACTTTTTACATCATGGACTCAGAACCCGAATTAAATCGGCAATATGCTGATTTAACTATGATTATTCGTCCCGATATGCGCCGTTATCAATTATTGGATTTTCTGATAGAGTTCAAATATGTGAAGTTCAAAGAAATTGGTTTGAGTGCTGAACAAGTCAAACAATTGAGCGATGACGATCTAGCGGCTAAAGAAATCGTCAAAGAAAAATTGGCAGAATCCAAAAAACAATTGAAGAGTTATCGGCAAACGCTGCAATCCCGTCATGACAATCAATTACGATTGCATTGTTATAGTGTCGTTGCTGTGGGCTATGAACGGTTAATTACTCGTAAGTACAACGAATTTTGAGATTAAACAAATTTCTCTTGTTCCAAAACTACAGGGATACCGTGGGACAATTGGAGTCCAAAGCTTTGGCATCTCGTAAGTACAACTTCTTTTCGGAATCAACGGATTAATGTAGAGGTGTTATTGAGTTATGGCTCCCCGAACTGTTTATGGCATTTCATTTAATAAGCCAGACAGACTAATCCGTTGATTCCCCTAATCCGTTGTACTGAATAGAACTACAAGGATTACTTACTGATGTTACGCACTGTACTTCAAAAGTGAATACCAGAGTAGTGCAAAATGAAATTTTGTTGATTGTAACAGATTTTGGGGATACCCCCCTAACCCCCCGTACACGGGTGGAACCAAACATCATTTGACACTTTGCTTTAATTTTTCTATTTTGGGACTTCCCCCTGTGTACGGGGGGTTAGGGGGG
>JAUCGK010000500.1 GCA_030378085.1 Candidatus Parabeggiatoa sp. HSG14 | reverse complement strand
TTTATAGCAACATAAATCAGTGAGAAACCTTCTGCCTCAGCTTGAATTTGAATGTCTTGTGCGGCTGAAGGTAATTCAATGCCTTCTTTACCAATGAATCTGGCACTACCGACCCGAATTAGTTGCCTGTCAATCGTGACTTTAATGCCGTAACCGACTTCATAGCTGGCTGCATCCAAGTCGGGCAATTCTAGGTTTTTGCTAGTAGCTTTATCTACAATGGCTTTGGCTATCGGGTGGGGTTGGCGATATTCGGCGGCTGCTGCATAGCTTAACACAGTGTTTTCATCATAGTTGCCCAAGCAATGAATTTTGCCTACTGTAGGCTGTTCCAAAGTTAGAGTGCCGGTTTTGTCAAAAACTACCGTATCTACTTGGCGCAATGATTCTAACACGCGACCATCTTTGATTAGAATACCATGACGGGAGAGAATTTGTAGGTAGTTAAGTACGCTTAGGGGACCGAGTATAGCCATGTTTGCTCCCAAACCAGACCACATCACCGCTAGAGCGGAAGTTGGACCCAATACCGCCAAAGTGGTGGCAGTCAGTCCAATTTCTACTGGTATGAAGCTATCAGCAATTTTTTGTCCCCGTGCTATCAGATTTTCCTTGTAGTTCTGGGTTTTGTTAAGAACTTTACCAATTCCAGCGGCAACGGTTTCTTCTCCAGTCGTTTCAACTAAAATGGCAATTCGTCCGGATAGAAGTAGGGTGGAAGCAAAAACTTTATCGCCTACTTCCCGTTCAACCGGTTGGCTTTCACCAGTTAAGATATGCTGGTCAATATTGGCCAAGCCGCTATGAATTATACCATCAACTGGGATAATTTCTCCGGTATTGACAATAACCCGATCACCTTTTTGAAGCGTATTAAAATCTACTTGAATTTCAACCCCCTCTTTTTCTATCCAAACGCGGCTCGGATGTCCAGAGAAAACATTGATTAGTTGTTTTTCGGAACTGTCTTCAGCTTTTTTGATAATTTTCATAAAGAAACCACCTAGTACACCTGAAAATGCTGCTAATACTAGATGTCCAGTGGCAATCATGCCAATGACCATGATCGCACCCAGCAAATAGACACTCAGGAAATGGCCTTTTTTGAAATCTCGCCAAATAAAATAGAATATATCGCGCACCAGATATAGCACAGCTCCGACAGCTAGAACGTGTAACATTGGGTACACTGAACCCAGCAAAGCCAAACCCATTGCACCAGTTGATAATACTATATTACGATTAGCTTCTTTTTGGTATTTTTCTATATCTGCCTGCATTTCAGGGGCAAGTGTTAGTTGTTGTTGCTGACGTTCATCACCTAAAATAGAGGTTTTGAAATCTTGTAACAGTTTTTTGGGGCTAAAACCTTTTGGCTCGGTTTTTTGGGACAATACCTTGGGCTTGGCAATATATTTATTTTTGCGCCGTTTGGTCCAATAGGCCATTAAGCCACCGCCGAGTAAAGTTAGTTCAATTAGCATGATTAATCCTTTATCTTGTTATGAAGTAAATAGTTGGACAACTTGTCAACCAATGTTTTGACGTGCGGGCTAGTCATCATGCTCACATGTGTCCTCGAAACTCAAGGTGTCGTGTTTTTGTACCAGTAAATTCACGACTTGTTCAAACAACTCATGGTTTATATACTGCACGATGGCATAACTTGAACTTTTTTTTACAAGAGGGGAATAAAACGATGATAAGTCTTCTCTTAAAAGGGGAAGGGATCGTAGAAAGTTCAAATTGTTCCCGCGCCAAGTATCACTACCATTAAGTTAAACCTTGGAGTCAAAACCTTTAGGTTTGGCTGATCCAGATTAAAATCAAAAACTTCCAAACCTAAAGGTTTGGACTCCACAGATATTCCTTTGTTAAGTCCATAGTCTTTTGGAGTCATCAGCTTTAGTTTTGGATTCCACCGCTCTTGCCAAATAATTGGGTTACTCAGCAAATGGCTAAATATCCAGCCACTCCTTATTTAAACGTAAATACCACCTAATACCACTGCTTGCTGTGCTCCCGTTACAGAGGGTAAATTACTTGGTTGTTTATCCATGCGTTGTTGTGCTAACCACGCAAAGCTTATTGCTTCTACTAAATCTGGGTCTATTCCAACAGCTTCGGTTGATTCAACGATGCAGTCTGGTAATTGTTTAGCCAGTCCTGCCATTAATAGTGGGTTATGTACACCGCCGCCACACACGAGTAAACGTTGTGGTTTATAAGGTAAAGTGGCTTGGGCAATACTGGTAATTGTTAATTGATTTAAGGTTGCTTGAATATCTTCAGGGGGGAGGGATAAGTGAGAAAGAAGGTGGGTTAACCAGTCAAGATTAAAATAATCACGACCAGTACTTTTTGGGGCGGGACGAGAAAAATAAGGATCAGCCAACATAGATTCTAACAATGAAGGTTGCATTTTTCCGGTTGCTGCAAAAATACCGCTTTTATCCATGCGTTGGTGTTTTTGTTGAGAAACATAAGCATCTAATAAGGCATTTCCAGGGCCTGTATCAAATCCAATAACGGGTTGATTTTCATTGGCAGGTAATACTGTAATATTAGCGATACCACCAATATTGAGTACTACACGATTTTCTTGTGAACTACGCAGTAAGAAATTATGAAAAGCAGGTGCTAAAGGTGCACCTTGTCCGCCTGCGGCAACATCTCGTCGCCGAAAATCCGCAATGGTAGGAATACCGGTGATTTGTGCAATGACATTGGGATCGCCTATCTGCCAAGTATAGGGTATTGTGCCTTCGGGGTGGTGATAGAGTGTTTGTCCTGGGCTACCTATCGCACAGATTTGTTTTGGTAAAATTTGTGCTTTTTCTAATAAGGCTAAAGTCGCTTCAGCAAATAATTCAGCGGTTTGTATGTCCAGTGTCGCTATTTCATGCAAGGTACTTTGCTCCCGTTTCTGTTGACTAAGAACCAGGAGACTTTCGCGTAATTGAAAGGGCCATGTATGGGAATGTGTGGCGATTACTCTATTATGCGCTACGGTAAATTCAACTAATACAGCGTCAATGGCATCTACACTGGTACCTGACATTAATCCAATAAATAAACGCTTTTCATTTTTCACTTTTCACTTTTCACTATAAGGTATTGAATGTTGCATAAGAGCTGATTCAACTGGTACAATTTGCGCGAGTTTTGCTGTGGTTGGTGTAAATTGTAAACGAGGGTCTTGTGCCACTTTTGTTGGTTTTAACGATTTTAAAGTATCCAATTGTGTCATTAACTTTTGCGTTTTTTTGAAAAAATAAGCTTGGTATTTCTCTGGAATAGGCATGGAAATAGGTGAGTTGATAAGGTGCGGATCTTGATACTCTCCATCAAATAGAATTTCGTAATGTAGATGAGGGCCAGTTGCCCGTCCAGATTGTCCCACATAACCAATAATTTGTCCTTGAGCTACTTCATCTCCAATCTTTAATTCTTCGGTAAACTTCCACAAATGTGCATATAATGTCCGAAGACGTGTGTTGTGTTGTAAAACGATAGTTTTTCCATAGCCACCTTTTCTGCCCAAAAATTTGATAGTGCCCTCTCCTGCTGCAACGATGGGCCTACCCCATGGTGCTGCATAATCTATTCCTGTATGAAAATGAACACGATTTAAAACAGGATGTTTGCGATCACCAAAATAGGAACTAATTCTTTTATATTGTACAGGCGCGTTGAGTATAGAGATTTTACGTAGACTGTCACCCGTTGGGGTATAATATTCTGTCGAACCACTATGACTCGTGTAACGTAATGCTTGGTAAACTTGGCCTTTGTTAACAAATTCTGCGGCTAAAATATCTCCTTCTTCTATGTCTCCTTCAAGCCGAAATTGTTCATAAATCACATTGAATTGATCACCAGGTTGAACTTGGCGGTCAAAATCAATATCCCATTGAAACACTTCGGCTAAATTGGATAACATTGTTTCTGACAAACCTATTTTTTTGGCAGCTTCTGATAGGGAATTTTCGACAATGCCACGCACGAAAACCCGTTCAGTATGTACTCCAATTCGCCTGATTTCCCCTTTAAATTCTTTGTCTATCCGATAAATATGTAATTCATTGGTTTTATTTAGTATCAAAATGATATCTTCGATATTCCTATTAATATCTTGTTTGACATGTAGTTCTTGATTAATATGAAGTTGACGTAATTTATGAGCATATTTTGGTAATTTAATAATTTTATATAATTGTTTCGTGTTGAGTCTATATCTTGCAAAAATACGCGACAAAGTATCACCCGGTTTGACAGTAATATGTAACCAAGGTAAGGAAGGCAGTTTAGGTAGAAATTCGGGATTGGATAAGTCTAATTCTTTTATCCCAGCAGTCGTTGGAATAGGTAAATCTAATTTTTCAACTTTTTCAACGGGAGTAGGCACTGACAAATTTAATTTGTTAATGCCCAGTGTATTGGTTGTTTTGAGCAAAATATTTTTACTTGTAGGTAAAGATTCTTCGATAGAAGCATCAGAATTTAACCACCAAAAAGGCAACATCGTGGCAATAATGGTTACTAGCATCATCATCACGATTTTAGAACTTAACCAATAGTTCATCTTTTTTGGTTTTAAATATAAACCATATTCAATGTTACAATCATGTCCTTTAATTTTAAAAGGAAAAGAACGATGTGGATTAAACACACATTTTATTTGTTGTTCTGAGCCAATCAGGGGGTTCACATTTTTTCTGGAAAATTTCATGTAGTTCAGTTCCTTATGGTAAGTTAAGATATTGCTAATAAATAGTTAAAGAATGTGTACAAAATAACTTCGACAACTAAACCTGACAGGTTTTAGAAACCTGTCAGGTTTGCCTCAACTT
>JAUCGK010000499.1 GCA_030378085.1 Candidatus Parabeggiatoa sp. HSG14 | reverse complement strand
TAAATTGTTAATAATATACAATCTGTTAAAGAAAGTTTGGATTTTTTGACACCACGTTGTTTCAGTGGATTACGTTTCTTCTCTTTTTCAATATAAGTTTCTGTTTTATCACATAAATTTTGAAAATATTCTTTTGATATACCTGTCATTCGTTTGAAATTTTCAGGTGTTTCCATTTCGATTTCTTTATATTTTTTCATGGGTTCTCTTTTTCTGTTGAGGAATTGAATATTTTAACACAATTTAACTTCATACGCTATTTAGGAAAGATGTCTAATGTGCAGCGTGTCCACATTCAATGAAATATGCCCCCCCTTTTCCATCCAATTGTGTTGCCGCTTGAATAGTTCCTTTATTCTCTACATCTAACAAGGGAGCTGATAAAGTAATTGTGCCACCCTCTCCAGCAGTGAAGGTATTACTGATTAAAGCACTATCTTGTCCATCAATGAGAATCGCCTTTTTTGCAGTGATTGTTAATGTGCCACCATGTCCTTTGCCCGTAGTTGCTGTTTGCCTTCCCGTGTTTACATCCACTCGCGCCCCTTCTTTTAAAGTGAGCGTATCTCCTTGTAATAGGACATTACCAGCATCACCAAAACCTTGAGTATCGGCACGAATGACACTTTTATTTGCGAATGTCAATGTTGGCGCGGAAACAACGATTTGTCCTCCTTTACCAGTACTTGAGGTATTGCTGAGTAATCCTGTCTCAAAATCAAATTGTTTTCCTTTGTAAACTAGGCTAAAATCCAGAGAGATTTATTGCGTCTGTGCCTGTTATGGTGATATTGCCTGCTGTGCCTGAACTTCTGGTGCTACCGGCAATTTGTGTGCCATCGGTTAAAGAGATTTTTCTGGCTGCTACGTTAATGTTACCGCCATCGCCACGACTGTTTTTAAGGGCTTCGGTGGTGATTCTTGAACCTTTAGCAATAAATTTATCGGCGGCTTTTATGGTAATGCTTTGCCCATTTTTAGTCCCTTACGTATCGGCGAAGACATAAGCGTTTTCCATGACTATCTGCCCACCTCGTATGTAAATATTACCACCACCATTACCGCTGGCATCAATGTTAGCACCTCTTGCCAAATTTTGGACAAAAAAGTACTAATTCTGTATTAACTTTATCACACATATATTCACCTATATTTATTATGGATTAAATTTTTGAAAAGTAATATTATAACATAACCTCCACTGGTTTGTAGGGACTACCAAAAAAACGCCTACTGTCAATTTTTCTGTGATACGTTGGAGCCCCAGTGATGCATCAGAGCGTATTGCAGAAAAATTGACAACAATTGAAATATTAATTACTCATGTAACTGGCAGAGCGCATTAAATCAATATCCAATTCAGGATAAAGCTTGTAGCTATCAAGTAATGCTGAAACTCGTTTTTTTGCTTGTTCCTCTGCTTTTGTATCTATCACCACTTTTGCACGGTTTTTCTTACCCTTAATAACAGCAGCGGTGGTATTTGAAAGTACGAGTTTGACAATTTTCGCAATTTCATTCATCTCATTGGCTCCCATCCCCAAAGTAGTAATCGCAGCAGTACCAAATCTGAGACCACTTGTATACCAAGGCCCATTCGGGTCAAAAGGGATCGAATTGCGGTTTAAGGTAATGCCACAAGTTCGTAATGCGGTTTCTGCTTGTCTTCCCGTTATATCGAATTGTGTGGAAACTTCCGATAAGAAAAGATGGTTATCTGTACCACCTGTCAAGACAGACATGCCATTATTTATAAAGGCTTGAGCTAAGATTTGGGAATTTTCAACGATTTTATGGGCATAATCACGAAATTCCGGTTGTAATGCTTCACGAAATGCGACGGCCTTAGCTGCCATAGCATGAGGTAATGGCCCTCCCAAAATAGAGGGACATCCTTTATCAACCCATTCAGCATACTCTTTTGTACACAAAACAAGTCCACCACGAGGGCCTCGCAACGTTTTGTGTGTGGTCGAAGTAACGACATCAGCATGTTTCACTGGATTGAAGTCCCCTGTAAATACTTTACCTGCAACTAACCCTGCAAAATGAGCCATGTCTACCATGAATACTGCACCCACTTCGTCAGCCATTTCCTTCATCTTAGCAAAGTTCAATTTACGTGAATAAGCACTGTAACCAGCGAGTAAGATAAGTGGTTTGATTTCCTTCAATTGTTTCCAAATATTATCCAAATCAATTACGTATGTTTTTGGATCAACCGTATAACTATAAATATCAAATAAATGACTGGAAAAGTTAAACCGGTAACCATGCGTTAAATGACCACCAGAGTAATAATCCATTGCCAACATTTTTTGTTGATGGACTTCCTCACGAACTTTTGACCATTCTTCCTGAGAAACCATATTAGGATTTTTTTGTCCCAGTTTTTCTAAAGCGGGAGATTGGACTTTTGCCAAAAGAATACTGATAAAAGCCGTCATGTTTGCATCCGCACCTGAATGAGGTTGGACGTAAGCATGTTCTGCCTCAAAGAGTTCACAAGCAAGATTAGTCGCTTCTGATTCAATGTCATCAACGTTATCACATCCCGCATAAAAACGGTGTCCTGCGTAACCTTCAGCATATTTGTCTGTAAGTAAATTGCCATGAGCAAGTTGAGTGCTTAAAGAAGAGTAATTTTCACTGGCAATCAACTTAAGATTTTGCCTCTGATCACTAAATTCTTTGATGATAGAACGTGCAATCGTAGGTGATGTAGAAGCTATTTGATCTAAAGAGGCATAAAAAGCGGCCACTGCTGAATTAATTGGCTTACCATCAAGCAAATAAGCATCTAGCAATTTGTTAACACTTGTTGTCATTTTTATTTACAATCTCCGATAAAAAAATGTGAATGCGTAACCACACAGGTTAAAATTCGATTTTTAAATGTTAAAAAATATTTAAGTAACAATTAGTTAAAGATTTAAGCAAAAATTATTCCAAATTAAAAATAATAATGGTTAGAATGAATTACTATTTCCTACAATAGAAATATATTATTGGGTAAATTCCAAACAAATGCAATTAAGAAAAATTTTGGCATTACAAGCCATAGCAATGGTGAATGGTAAATGGTGAATTATTATTTGATATAATTATCAATTATTTAAATTATATAACTGATGTTACGCACTGTGTTTCCAAATTAATTAAGTTCCATAGGTTCCACCTGGGGTGTTAAATTTGACGCTCTTTTCAGAGTATTTTTCACCCTAGTTTTGTTCCGTTTTAGCAAAAGCTTTTCTCCTTTTTGACAAACCAGATTGACCAATAGATTCATCAATCCAATTATTAACATCTTGTTGACGAGTTGATTCAAGTGCCTGTTTAATATTCTGTGGAGTAATATTTCCCAAAAATGCTGGAATAGTTAATACTAATTTACCAATTTCAGTAAACTCTTTAACAAATACTTTGAATTTACCAAATAAAGATTCAATAACATCTGAGGTACTTAATCCAGTTTGCAATTTATAAATAACCGGTCTATCAGCAAATGATTCACCTTCATTTTTAAGAAAATCACCTAGTTGTGTAACTAGCTCATGAGCCATTTCTGAGGTAATTTGGCTGGTTTTTATTAGTTGTTTAAATTCTTGATGCTTTTGTCTGTTTAAACCCTCTTTCTTTACACAGCTTTTAGCAATCCCAATTACTTGCATCAACTGACTATAATCATCAATTACATTTTCAAAATTATTAAGCCAGCCAAACTTATCAAGAAAGGCTCGGTGACCTAAATCAGCGTGTTCAAAAATAATATTTTGAATCGGTTGAGTAATATTTTGTCCCAATGTTTGGACCAGTGCTTGAGATAATGTTGGTTTATCTGGGTAAACCTTGTCCAATAACTTAGTTAAGTCATCGGCAATTAAACTATAACCAACTATTTGCAATTGCGATAAAACTAGCTGATCTATACAATGAGTTGGGTCTATTAAACTGAAATCACCCTTGGCTTGATAATTAAACATATTTTGTGCCCATTTAATTAACTGCTCTAAATTCATGTAACGACTTATGGTTCGGTCATTTTAAAAGTGGTTTTTAGAATTCAGTTAAGCGCAACACTCATCAATTTCAATAACCACCATTATATGTTAGACATCTTTCCTAAATGGGAGTACACCTCAAGTTGACAAGAGCAGCAACCAATCGCCATGTTAAACCATAATTTTTATGTTTACCTCGATAAACATCTTTAACACAACGAAAAATTTTACATAATCGATTAATGTTTTCAATCAAAATACGTCTTTTTGAAAGAGCTTTATTATAAGTTTTGGCCTCTGCTGTAAGAGATTTTCCTTTTTTCTATTGGTATAACAGAATTTTCATGATATTTATTAATACCTTGATACCCTGAGTCGGCCAAAATTTCGGTGTCTGAATGTATTAAAACTTTGCTTTCTTTGAATATTGAAAAATCATGCTGTTTTCCTCTTGCACAGTCAACTGATAAAATTTCTCCGGTGACAGAAGCGAGTATTTGAACTTTTACAGTATGTCTTTTTTTCTTACCAGAATAATAGGGTTTTTGACCTTTGACAGGACGTTCTATCGGTTGTTCTGTTACGTCTATTATCACTGTCTCAGGTGGATTTTCCAGTAGATTTTTACGATTTGGGAGAGTTTCAACTTTGACAAGAATTCTGGAATAACGAGAATAAATTTTATAACAATAAGATTCGCTTATGTCAAAAACATCAGCTAAATTAATAAAAGTGGGATAATGACGAAGATAATAAATTGTTAATAATATACAATCTGTTAAAGAAAGTTTGGATTTTTTGACACCACGTTGTTTCAGTGGATTACGTTTCTTCTCTTTTTCAATATAAGTTTCTGTTTTATCAC
>JAUCGK010000326.1 GCA_030378085.1 Candidatus Parabeggiatoa sp. HSG14 | reverse complement strand
ATAATTTCCAATAATCCTTTCGTATAAGTTAGTTTAACCGATGGCACTCCATCAAAATCAGATTGAATTTTATTAAATCGTTCCCAAGAAATCCCCAAAATCTGTTACAATCAGAAATTTTGGAGTCCAAAACTTTAGCTTTCTTTATGAGGTATATGATGAGTTTACAAACATTAAAACAAAATTCTTTTCCAGTTGAAAATGTTGTTGGATTATCGGGGATTTCTTGGGAACGATTTAATAAAATTCAATCTGATTTTGATGGAGTGCCATCGGTTAAACTAACTTATACGAAAGGATTATTGGAAATTATGGCTCCTATTAGCGATGAACATGAATATGTTAAAAGTAATGTTGGTGAATTATTGGGAACTTATATGCGGGAAAAGCACATTCGATTTTACAAACGAGGTGGCTTTACTCTCAAAAAAGAAGGCTATTCTTCTGGTGAACCTGATGAGTCTTATTGTATTGGCACTAACAAAGAAATACCTGATATTGTTATTGAAGTTATAATCACCAGTGGCACACTTAACAAACTAGAGGTATACAAACCGTTAAATATTCCAGAAGTATGGTTTTGGAAAAAGAAACAGTTGCAAATTTTTCATTTAACGGATGGAGAATATCAGCAGGTAACTCGTAGTCATTTTTTTTCTGATTTAGATTTAGAAACATTACAACACTATATTGACTATTCTGATCAATATGATGCGGTGATAGAATTTCAAAAGACTATTCGAGAAATGAATAAAAATGGCAAATAGCGAAAAATTTTGAACAAGATTAAACGGATTAAAGGATTGACAGGATTTTTCGTTTTTCTTGTTCCAACACGAAGGCAAAGGAACACACATCGTGACACGCCCGCTTCACAGTGAAATTACTTCGTTAAATGGGTTCACTGGAGTCCAAAGCTTTAGCTTTGGTTCCCTGCCAAAGCTGAAGCTTTGGATTCCAATTTTTAATTACAATGAAACTATTTGTATTTTTACTTGGATTCACTATAACTTGTGCTTTGTTGATAAGCCCTGTCAATGCCCAAGACAATCGGATTGTCTGTAAACCACAAAAAGTGTGCCGTGACACACTGACGCTGCAACCCCTGCAGATATTGTCCTGTGCGCTTTCCTATGTCTATGCATTGGTTTAAGAAAACCAACCTCTCCCTGATTTTTATGATATGTTTGGCAATGTTCAAGAACTGACTAATAATTTATTTAGATCCGATTTATGGCAGGACAAACCCGGAAGACAAAGAAAAATGGGAGGTACATGAAAAAAGAATAAACATGAAATAATTTCGTCAACCTCCCCTCAATTTTTTTTTCAAGAAGGTAAGTTCTTCATCCTATTTTAAAAAGGGATCAAAAATTATTATAGCGTTTCCCGATTGCATCAAGTACATTTATATAATTTAAGTAATTGATAATTATACTAAATAATCATTCACCATTCACCATTGCTATAAATCCTCATTCCTAACTGATGTTACGCAGATAGTTTCCAAACTTTCGTTTCAAATTCATTTTGCCAACTAGAGTGTAACTCCTCGCAAAATAAATTTTGCACGCAGATATTCACTTTTGGAAGTGCAGTGCGTAACATCAGTTCCTAAGTAAAATTTCAGAGAGTTTTTTTCTGATAAAATGTTCAAGCATTTTCTCACTTATAAAGGTCATTTTTAACGTATGTCTTTAAAAAAATTAATGACAACTTATCGACAACGAGTTGATACCGCTTTAGAAACATGGTTACCAGCCACTTCCATTCAACCCACCCGCTTGCATGAAGCGATGCGTTATACGGTACTCAATGGAGGCAAACGGGTACGTCCTTTACTCGTTTATTTAACAGGCAACGCAGTTGGTGTCGAACTAAGTGCATTAGATGCTCCCGCCTGTGCCGTTGAATTGATTCATGCCTATTCATTAGTCCATGATGATTTACCTGCAATGGACGATGATGATTTGCGCCGAGGGCAAGTGACTTGTCACATAGCATTTAATGAAGCCACCGCTATTTTAGTCGGCGATGCTTTACAAACATTGGCATTTTATGTGCTTAGTCATGATTCCAATATACAAACCTCGCATAAACACCATGTAACAATGATTGAAACGTTGGCACTGGCGAGTGGCTCACGCGGTATGGCGGGTGGACAGGCAATTGATATGGATTCCGTAGGGCAGTCTTTAAATATGACTGAATTGGAAAATATGCACATCCATAAAACGGGTGCATTGATTCGTGCCAGCGTCAAACTCGGTGCGTTAGCATCAGACAATATTGATGATAATATGCTGAAAAAACTTGATCATTATGCCAAGTGTATTGGTTTAGCTTTTCAAATTCAAGATGATATTTTAGATATTGAATCCAGCACTGAAACGCTAGGCAAAGCGCAAGGCTCAGATATTGCACATGACAAAGTGACTTATCCCTCCTTGTTAGGGTTACGTGGTGCTAAACAAATGGCAAAGGAATTAATTGAAGATGCAGAAACGAGTCTTGTGGATTTTGATGAAAAAGCAGATCCGTTACGCTGGATGGCAAATTATATTGTGACACGTCATTATTGAAATAGTGGGTAATATCGGTTACAAATTAATACTTTTTAAGAAGTCCAAAGCTAAAGTTTTGGACTCCATTTGATGCTATAAAAAAATCAATTTTTTAAAAATCGGATTTCTTTTGGTATTTAAAAATTAGAATTTTAGTTTTTATAATATTATTTTGACTATTAAATACAAATTTTTTAAATTTTGAGAAAACAAACTATGAAAAAAACTTTTTTTATCTTAGGGGGTTATGGTAATACTGGGCGGTTAATTGCGGAATTATTACTTGTAGAAACCAAGGTTCAATTGGTACTTGCGGGTAGAAATCTTAAGAAAGCACAAGCACAAACGCAATTGTTTAATCGAAAATTCCAGGGTAACCGTGTATCAGCATGGCAGGTGAATGCAGCTGATTTTAATAGTCTTAAAAATGCATTTGCCCTGGTTGATTTTGTTATAGTGGCTTCAAGCACAACGGCGTATGTCGAAAATGTTGCAAAAGCTGCACTTGCCACAGGTATTGACTATTTGGATACCCAAATTTCAACGATTGATAAAATTAAAACGCTCAGATCCCTGCAAGGGGATATAACACAAGCTGGTTGTTGTTTTATTACTGATGGCGGTTTTCATCCGGGTATTCCTGCAATGTTAATACGCTATGCTATCCCCTATTTTGATCGCATTGACACAGCTAATGTTGCCAGTATTATGCAACTCAATTGGAAAAAATTATCTTTTTCTGAAGCCACACTGACAGAATTTGTCAAAGAATTAAACAATTATCAACCGTTTGTTTGGCAGGAAAAATGGGTTAAACGGGGTTGGGATGGGTACAAGAAATTTAACTTTGGTACTGTCTTTGGTAAACGAGATTGTGTACCTATGTTTATGGAAGAATTGCGAACATTACCAAACACCATTCCATCACTTAAAAAAATGGGTTTTTTTATGGCAGGATTTAATAAATTTACAGATTATGTTGTCATGCCAACAACATTAACTTTACTCAACTTGTCTTCAAACACAGCAAAACCGTTAGGCAAATTATTTAGGTGGAGTGTCAATACGTTTAGTAAACCACCTTATGGACTCGTCATAATGCTTGAAGCCAGCGGATTTAAAGATGGAAAGCCCTTGAATTTACAAATCAAATTACTTCACGATGATCCCTATTTTTTGACAGCCGTACCTGTGGTGGCTTGTTTGTTACAGTATATTGATGGTGACATTAATAAACCTGGGCTTTGGTATCAAGCTAACGTGGTTAATCCTAAACGTATGTTAAGTGATATTGAAGGATTAGGAATTATGGTTGAAATTAAAGAAAAATTGTAATAACTAATCACTGATGGCTAATGGGAAATAGAGTATTTAGAGTTAAAAAAATCCTATTCCCCATTTTGCCAAAGGCTATACTGCTCCTTAAATCTCAGATTAAACATAAGACTAAAGTGATAAAGGATGCAGTTTGCCAACTTTTCATTTTCCATTATTTTTGCAACTGAGGTGGCATTTGTTGAGGCTGAACATTGGGAGCCAATATAGCATCTGCCTCGTCACCATCTACCACTTGCCCACGAGTATCGTGAAGAGGTAATTCAAAATCATTCCAACCTTTCACCCCCGTTTTTAGAGATTTTACGAACTGATATCCCATTAATTGCATTGTATAAGCCGCTAAGACACTACGTTTACCAGAGCGGCAAATAACAATAACATCTTGATCCCGCGCTGTGACAAGTTCAGGAACCGTTTCATCATAACCATAATCACAAGCGGGTTCCAAAATACCACGCGGTACATTCACAGAGCCTTTAATATGTAAAGCACTAAATTCACAAGGTTCGCGTGTATCTAGTAACAACAAAGATTGCTTGGCATCGATAAGTTCTTGTAAATCCCAAGGAAAAACTTCATCAACCGCTTTTAAGCAATCAACAATTAAATTTTGAAAAGTTTTCATTGTCGTTTTACCTGATAATTTAAAGTAGGCCATAATTACAATGTAATAAGGTTATAATTAATTTATATCAATATATTAACAAACTCTAATACTAATTATAAAGCTTAATATACCAAGTCGTAACTAAAGGCTATTTAGCATTTTCAATGAGTTATTGTAAATATCACAAGAAAATAATGACACGGTTCAATTCAAGGTAACATTTAATGAGTTATTGTAAATATCACAAGAAAATAATGACACGGTTCAATTCAAGGTAACATTTGAAGTTTTTTGCGATATTTTGCAAATCCTAACAAAACAAGTAAAAAACTTGATACATTTTAAAAATTTTACCCTTATACAATACTTTCGCCATCAATCCTTGAATTATTGGACTGGATGTAATTATAAAGTGTGAGAGACGTAACAT
>JAUCGK010000498.1 GCA_030378085.1 Candidatus Parabeggiatoa sp. HSG14 | reverse complement strand
ACTCTGAACGTTCAAATTTTCGGATTTAAGACCTGACAGGTTTTGAAAACCTGTCAGGTCTGGCGTGCATTTTTAGTATATTCTCATAATCCGAAAACCTGAACGTTTGGAGTATAAATCCAAATAATGCGAAACCTTTTCAAAAAGCCATCAGTTATCAATAAAGTAGAAAACGTGATCATCAAGTTAAAAATAAATATGATTATTTTTATGACATCTCTGAGAAATTGAATAAAGGATTTTTAAATTCTAAAAAAAATTTATATTTTTGAAAAAATCGGATTTTCCACTCAATTTTTAAATTTTGAGTTTTTTTATCTGTTAAAAAATCCTGTATCCAATCTCAGAGAAATATTATAAAAATTAAAAATTTTTACTTAGGAACGTGCATAAAATAACTTCGACAACTAAACCTGACAGGTTTTAGAAACCTGTCAGGTTTGAACATCAAATTTTGGAGATTATTAAATCCTCATTCCTTACCCTTTATTCATCATTCTTGCTAACTGCTTCAATACCCTTATGGGGAAAAAATAAGCCACAGCCTATTTTTCTACCATCGCCCACTCCCTGTTCTTGCAAAATAATAGACTCTTGTGAATTGAGATCAGCAATCATTAAACTGCGTGTGAATAACTCATCATTGGGTAATTTAATACGGTGGCTTTTACCACATAAGGCTTTACGACATCGAATGCCTATTTGTTGTATTTGTTTAACGGCACTATTTAAAAATGCCTCCTCATCTTGATCAGGATGTGCGAGGATATGCCGCGCAAACAATACAGGCATTATCATCAGTGGCTTTTGTTTAGCGTTGCCTACAGTGAGCGAATATCCCGCAATATCTAATGTCTTTCCACTCAATACTTGTGCATCAGCAATACGATGTTGAGGTAAACGTAGTGTTAACTTGGTACGGCGTGATAAATACAATAAAGCATTCTCATCATCAGGGCGATACCAGCCATTACCTGAATCGGCACCATAAATTAAATGTAGCCCTGCCTGTGGTTCCTGCTCAAACCAAGGCAAAGCTTGTTGAATAGCAAGGGATAAGCTATAAGCATGATCTATTGGTAAACAACGACAATTCATATCAAAAACCATATCTACAATGGTTTGGGGAGTAGTCTCCTCTTTTTGAGAGTTTTCTTCTTGCCAGAGCATAATATTCAATTATTAATTATCAGTTAAGGTTTAAAATTTTTCCCTATTTGTCTCATCGTTATAAATTTAAGTCAAAAATTGAAAGGTAGGGTGGATAAAACTTCGCAGCACCACTGAATCATTATCCTTGATAATGGTAGGTGTAACGAAGTTTTACACACCCTACATAAATATGTTTTTATTTCAATTATTTAAATATTTATGTATAACTGATGAATGCTAAAGTAGGGAATAAAAGGAAAAATGAGTGATAAATCTTGAAATTCATTTCAAGCTTTACTTTAATTTTTCATTTTACATTAATAAAAAGCCGCTTCTAAGCGATCCTCCCAATTATCGGGAGTATCTGAAAAAGGGGGTAATATATCCATACGGAAAAAACGTTCCTCAGTAGTTTTAGTGTGTTGCTTAACAAGTTCGACCAACTCTTCAAAAGTTTGTAACTCGTGATGTTGTATTAGTATTTCACTCAGATTTAACATTTGTTAATCCCTTGCATGGTTGAAAAATGATAGTTGAAAAGTGACACTTTAAATATTTTAACCTTATCAATTAATTTGATAGAAGAAGTTTATAGTGATGTTCCACTACGCCTTGGATTCTTAAAAATTTAATCAATGAAAATTTAGTCAAAGCTTGTATAAAATATTTGAAATACGTAAAATGTAACAAAATTTTAGTATATCATTCTATATCTTTTTGAAATGAGTGAAAAATATAATTTTTTTAACGCAAAGTGTAGCGAAAAATTCCAATATCACTATAGCTTGTCAGATAAATATTCTGGCTTTGAGACCTGCCAGGTTTTGAAAACCTGGCAGGTCTGGTAGCTTTGATTTTTCTAAACACCTATACTTTAATCAAGATTACCAAATCAGTGAGTTAAAGAAGTTAAACATCGCATGTTTTTATCCCTATTATCTAAAAAATCAAGGACTTTTAATGAGTGACACATCGCCCTTAGAAAATATTCCTTATCAAAGCCCACTTAAACCAGTAGAACTTTCTTTAGAAGATACTATCCAATTTCGTTGTCATAAAGATATTGCTTGTTTTAATGAGTGTTGTAAGCGTATTGATATTTTGCTAACCCCTTATGATATTTTACGTTTAAAAAAACATTTGAAAATGAGTTCAAATGAATTTTTAGCCCAATATACTGTTCCTTATGAAATGGATCAACAGGGTATGCCAGGGGTGAAAATCCGGACTGCCGACGATAATCCAGCTTGTCCATTTCTTGGTGAAAATGGTTGTAGTGTATATGAAGATCGTCCAACAGTTTGTAGATACTATGCGTTGGGTTTAATGTCAATGCGTAAAGAAAAATCACTGACTGATGAAAATGCCTATTTTTTAGTCAAAGAAGATCATTGTCTTGGACATAATGAATCTCGTACCATTACAATAGGTGATTATCGGCAAGAGCAATGCGTGGAACAGTATGATGAAATTAACCGAGAATGGCGACAACTCATCTTGAAAAAACGTTCAAGTGGTCCTGCTGTTGGTACACCATCCGTGCGTAGTCACCAATTCTTTTTTCTAGGTAGCTATAATTTAGATGGTTTACGGGATTTTGTGTTAAGTGCGGGATTTTCTGAAATTTACAATCTCAGTACTGAGGAGTTTGAGCCACTTAAAACAGATGATGTGGCTTTATTAAAGTTTGGCTTTAGATTGTTAAAACAAGTATTATTTGGAGAAATGAGTATTCCAATGAAAGCGGATGCGACTCAAACACGTGCCCACCGGCGACGTGATCAGATAAAAGCAGATGCTGAGGATCCCAATCGTAATTACGAAGGGCCTGAAGTCATCTGATTTCCAAATTAAAATTTGGACTCCAGAATCCAAACTTTAAGTTTGGTCCAAAATAAATTTAGGACTCCTATTTTCATCTACAACTCAACAAAAAAGAAGGTATAATGAAAAAAGATAATTTGACAACCACCATCCTTTTAGCGATGCTTTTTGGTGCCATTTTAGGTGGCGTATTAAACGTCTTCTTTATGGATATATACTTCGTCAAAGAAATTCTGGTAAACAACGCTTTTGATGTTGTTGGGCAAATTTTTATCAATTTGCTGAAAATGTTAGTCGTTCCCCTAGTGTTTATTTCATTAGTGTGTGGTACTGCAGCATTGGGAGATATTAGCAAATTAGGCCGTTTAGGAGGTAAAGCATTAGTCTTTTACTTAGGTACAACCGCACTTGCTATCACACTCGCACTGGGATTAGCTCTTTTGATAGCTCCAGGGGAAGGTTTTAATAAAGAAGCCACAGTTTCGCAAGAATTTGTTGCCAAAGAAGCACCCTCTATCGCTGAAACGATTATTGCACTCGTACCTAATAATCCAATTGAAGCAATGGCACAAGGCCAAATGTTGCCTTTAATTGTTTTTTCCTTACTCTTTGGAATAGCAATTGTCATGGCAGGGGAAGCTGGTAAAAGGATTGAACAACAATTTAATGATTACAACGAGATTATGATGCAGCTTGTTGTCATTGTTATGAAGCTTGCACCAGCTGGCGTATTTTGTTTAATTGCGAAAACATTTGCCTTACAAGGGTTTGATGTTATTAAACCGCTATTAGGCTATTTTTCTGTTGTCGCCTTAGCACTTATCATCCATGGTGTTGTTTCCTATCCTTTTTTACTAAAAACGTTATCCGGCTTAAATCCATGGACATTCTTAAAAAAAATGCGAGGCGTACAAACCTTTGCTTTCAGTACTGCCAGCAGCAATGCCACTATTCCTGTCAATATTGAAAATGCTGAAAAAAGGCTTGGTGTTGATAATTCTGTTGCCTCGTTTACCATTCCATTGGGTGCTACGATAAACATGGATGGTACTGCTATTATGCAAGGGGTTGCGACAGTCTTCATTGCCAATGTCTATATGGTTGATTTAACTACAGGCGACTATCTCGTTGTGATTTTAACAGCCACTTTAGCTTCTGTGGGTACAGCCGGTGTGCCTGGTGTTGGGCTCATTATGTTAGCAATGGTACTGAATCAGGTTGGATTACCTGTGGAAGGAATTGGCTTGATTATTGGTGTTGATCGCCTTTTAGATATGATGCGTACTGCTGTCAATGTGACTGGTGATGCGGCAGCAACTGTTATCATTGCTAAAAGCGAGGGTGCTTTAGATCGAGAGATTTACGAAAAATCAGAATAATTTCATTATATCGGGTTTGAGACTTGCCAGGTTTTAAAAACCTGGCAGGTTTTAAAGCTTTCGCTTTGAAAATATGCCCAAACCTGAAGGTTTGGACTCCAAAAAGGTTTGGACTCCAAAATAGCTCAAAACTTATGCTTTAGTACTTACCTCATGAAACAGTCAGTTGTTTTATTTCTTTTTCATTAAAACCTGTTGCCTGACTGATAATTTTCACATCTACTCCCATTTTCAACAAGTTTATTGCAGTCTCTTTTTTGCCATTGACTTCGCCCCTTGCTTCACCCCTTGCTTCACCCCTCGTTTCGCCCCTCGCTTCGCCCTTGGCTTCACCCTTAATCCATCCTTGATTATAGATATGTTCTGTGATTGTGGTTTCTATAAAGTTCATCTTTACCTCCTTTTTAATCTTATCAAGCCTCTGATCGGAGACTTTTTTATAAAATTTGTGATGATCTCGTTCTTTGCTATAATGTTATTATTAACTGATGTTACGCAGATAGCTTTCAAACTGGAGTGCAAAATTGAGGACACCCCCCTAACCCCCCGTACACAGGGGGAAGTCCCAAAATAGAAAAATTAAAGCAAAGTGTCGAATGATGTTTGGT
>JAUCGK010000497.1 GCA_030378085.1 Candidatus Parabeggiatoa sp. HSG14 | reverse complement strand
TTTCCATTGTGAATACTGCCATTTTTTATGATATTTTCTGATTGACAAGTTGGACAATTCATTGCTATTACCTTTTTCGTAAAATTTGTCCCAATATTATACACCACTACTTTGTGCAGGACTACCACTTTATGAAAATAGAAAAAAACGCTATTTGACTGCTGATAAATCTTAAAACCAAATAAAAAATATCGAAGCAAAGCTTCTTGTCAGTGCGTTCCCAAGTAAAACTTGGGAACGATAAAAACGATAAAATGGTTTTCAGTGCGTTCCCAAGTAAAACTCTTATCGTTATACACAAATCAAAACGTAGGGGGCAGGTAAGGTATGAAACCCACCGTTTTTAAAAGTTTGGTGGGTTTCGCTCCCGCTCTACCCACCCTACATACTGTTTTTAAAAGTTTGGTGGGTTTCGCTCCCGCTCTACCCACCCTACATACTAAACTATTGATAATATTAAATAAAGAAAACACTCCTGAAAAACTTTAGTAGTCTACAGTTACACCACTTGAACCCTTGCTCTTATTCAAACCACGGCTGCCACCACTCGTACTAGGCTTTTTACGCTGATGGGAAGATTTATCAGAATCATCATCCATTGCCCAAGGCGTTAAAGCGACTGGGAAATCTGCAATGGTTTTAGGAATAGCCGTTGTGGGCGTTTGTTGACCATCGGTGAGCTTGCTCACTCGATCTGATAAGTACGTATTCAACTCTGAAAATTTAATCTGACCATCATTGATAAAATCAGCTTCTCCCTCTAAACCTTCCAATAATGCTTTCGTAAATGCACCATTACCCCAACTGTCATCCTCCCAAGCCAGTTGATTACCTGTTGCTGCCGCAAAAACGACAATGCCATTTTCACTACTGGCTAAATCATTGGAAACGCGATCAACATTTACTGGACGACCAATAACACCACTACCCATCACATTACCAGAATGGCAAGTATCTAGGAAAAACAAAGTCTTACTACGCAAAGCGGTGATATTACTCTTAATCTGTTGATAGATAATACCGGTTTGTCTAATATTATGTTGATCCACATCACGCGGCAAGAAATAATACTCCCCATCACTATCGTTATAACCATGCCCTGCAAAAAATAAAACAGCGACATCGTTAATGGTTGCCGTCTTGCGTATCCATTTCAACCCATTTAACACCTGTGCTTTAGTGGCATTTGGTAACCATTTAATTTCTACTTTATCATACAAGTGATTACCTTTTTGCTTTTTAAAGGCATCAAAAAAATCAGTGGCATCTCGTGCGGCATACTTTAACCTGATCGTTTTATCATTATATTGGCTGATACCCACTGCCAACCCATAAAGATTGGGTTTTGTGGTTTCTCTTGGTGTTTCGCCAGTCCACTGTAAATTAAGACTCACGGGATCAGAAGCCGCGAATCTATTTTCCGCAATAAGACTCACCTCCACATCTTCTGTCGGTAAATCAGTGATATTCAACAGATGCTCTTCTTCTTGATCTTGAGGTAATTCGCAATCCAGATAACTGTGCGTAATCACCTGATTATTCATATTAAGAGATGCTTCGAGATTATCATCTGTAGAACTATTCTCAGTATTAAGAGAAGCTTCTGGATTATCTTCAACATTTAGAGAAGCTTCCGGATTATCATCAATACTAAAATTCTTAGGCAACGAAGTACATTCATTGATGTCTTTAGTGGTAGAACTATCAAGATACGGATTTCTCGTGCGACTCTCCCTGCGTATTTCTCCTAAAGGTCGTCCATTAACTAATACTTTCAAGGCGATAATCTCTTCATCTGATGGACGGCGAATACGGTAACACAATTCAATATCGGTATTAGAAAATGGCACACTGTCACCCCGACTCATCGCTTCAGTATCACGATTGGCTGATTGGGCATTAGCCTTTTTAGCAGGACACTTTTTTAACTGTGCTATCACTGGGGGCAATAGCTCTCGAACCGGCTTTTTTTCTACTTGTTCCTCGGATAAGTATCCCATTTCTTGAGCCAGCAAATGTAACGTCTTATCAATATTAAACATTTTCAAGACAGTATTAACCACTTCAGCCGGATATTCTTTCTTTAACACCTTGCGGATTTCTGGAGTCACAATTTTCATATTGGCTTCTTGATTAGCGACAAATAAAGCTTCCTCAACATCTAGCCGCTTTAAGACTTGCGTCACGACATCAGGGCGATAATAACGTTTGCGAAACTGGGCTGCCGAAAAGAAATCAGCCGCTTTATTTGGCCCAAGATTGACATGCCAACCCACTAATTCTTCTCCCCCAACTGAGGCATCATAATAGCCAAGGGGAGTCCAGAGAATCCAACGTTTAGCATCTTGATGAGGAAAAAAGGATAACAATTCTTCGCCATCAGCCAAACGATACCATTTCAGAGTACCATCCTCTAATGCAGCCACCGCGATTTTATCGTTCTTAGCAATATTGACTTGCAAAACTGCCGTTGTGATATCTTTTTCCCATTGTTGGTTACCGTTTTTATCAAACAAGCGTAAAAATTTATTGGTACCCAGCAAAAATCGTTGCCGATTAGATGCAATGGCTAAGGTATAAACAATTTCTTCTGATTTAGCATCCAGTACATTATCTCTTAGCCTCAGCTCAGACAGACATATAATATCCAATTTTTTCTCGTTATTTTTTTCTGTACACTTTTTATTCCCCGTTTTACTAAAATTCATACCAGAAACGAGGGGTTCGGTTAATTTTTCATCTTCATCAAAGGCAGCAGAAAAGTTAGAGAGGGTGCGATTGTCGATAGAAAAGCGTGCCAAATGTTTACCTTGTTGATCAGAGTAACCAAATTGCACGGTACTGGCATCTACGGCTAATTGAAGTTCAACATTAGATTGAAAATCCACCGATTGGGAGTGCGTGGTTCGTAAAGTGTTATCATAACGATTCTGCTTAAAATTCGCAATTTCAGCATCATGATGTAACATTTTTTGCCCACGAGAATCAAAAGCACCAAAAGCTGGATTTTCAGCACCAAAAACAATGGAACCGTTTTTCAAAGCACGGAGATCAGTAATATTGTCAATAGAGGGCCAAACAAGATAACCACTTTGACTACTGCCTTGATACCAACGTAGAATTGGCCGTACTCCATCCACCCTATAATGATACCCAGCAGCATACAACCACTCCCCATCTTTTGACCAAGTCAGCATGGATAAATCTCCTTTTTGGCCATCCGATTGGAGAGAAAGTGTATCCCGACGGGTTAAATTTGGCTGTTCATCTTGGTTATTGGATGATTGTTTTTCTGATGATGAATTTTGTTCAGCTTCTTCTTCGGACGCTTTATCATCTTTATTTACCTTTTGCCTATTCAAACTGCCGGATGATTTTGCAGACAGCAAAAGAATTTTAGTCGCATTTTTTAAGCCCACCGCAATCTTGTTTCCAGAAGGGTGAAAACGCGCCATATAAGGATAAACTTTTTTATCCTTATTATTGACCTTATTCTCTTTATTCTCATCAACCTTATACTTAGCAATGAAATGGAAATCTTTATCATATAAACGAACCAAACCATCTTCACAAGTGGTCACCGTTCGGCTGGCTTTAGGATCATTGGGATCATAAAATATTTCAGCCCAATGGCTTGCCCCCTTATAATCACCTTTCAGTGCTTTTTGCATCCCGTAATCTGAAGTACGGTAAATACGTACCCCTTCTCCTTTTTCACTCTTATCTTTAGTACCTAGCGTGGCTAAAAATACCTCTCCTTTAGAGGAATACGCCAAATGAAGCACTTCAGCCGGTAGCCTTGATATGCGCTTTGCTAATTTACCGGTTGCTCGTTCAAAAATATAAATAGAACAACCCATATCCATATCCTTATCACAGCCAGCCCACCCGCCAGCAATAATTTCCTTGCCATCTGGTGAAATGGCCACCGCATTAATTTGGCCTTCATCAGAATTATCGTTAATTGGGGGACGTAAAATCCGTTCCAAACGCGCCCCCGCCAAATTTTCCTTATCCCACTCTGTTGGTAAAGTCCACACACGCACAGTTTTATCCTTAGAGCCAGTCACTAAGTAACGCTCATCAGCATCGATATCAATACTGGTAATCGCATCCGTGTGCATATCCGTGTTAATCCGCAGGATAGGCACATCCATGGTGGCATCTGCGGCTAACAGCGGGAAAACACTGGTCAGTAACAGGATAAAAATAGTCTTGTTATATTGAAATATCTTAAACATAGAGTCTCCTTAAATTGTTTAGGAATAAGTTGTCCACTTTAGAAATCAGATTTTTCCAAAAACTCAGATTTTTCACAATGTTCAATATTTTGCTGATCATCACAATTTTTATTATAAACTGATGTTACGCACTGAACTTCTTAGCCTGGGGATAAATCCTTCGGTAAAAGCTTAAAAAACCTAAAGATGACTAAATTCAATTAATTCAAGGGTGTGACCTCCATTTGAGGTAGGGTGCGTCTCACGCACCATTTATAATTCAACACTGTTATAGTTCTTGCGTAACATCAGTTATTAAAAAATCCTTTATCATTAAAATAAATCCATAGAGTTACTAACTGATGTTACGCAGATAGCTTTCAAACTGGAGTGCAAAATTGAGGACACCCCCCTAACCCCCCGTACACAACCACCCCGTACACAGGGGGAAGTCCCAAAATAGAAAAATTAAAGCAAAGTGTCAAATGATGTTTGGTTCCACCCGTGTACGGGGGGTTAGAGGGGTATCCCCAAAATCTGTTACAATCAGCAAAATTTCATTTTGCACTACTCTGGTATTCACTTTTGAAGTACAGTGCGTAACATCAGTTACTAACAAGAGTAAGATAACAATAAACCAACGCATCACTTCTTCATTAGAAAGCTTTTTTTGAGTAGAGGAAACGGGCAACAAGTTGCTAATTTCATTCATAATTGGATGGGCTTAATGTGACATTGCGTATAGCGAGATA
>JAUCGK010000402.1 GCA_030378085.1 Candidatus Parabeggiatoa sp. HSG14 | reverse complement strand
GTTTTTGTTATAGGGAGATATCACTAATGAAATTGGCAAAAATTTGTCCTCGTGCTTGGATTTCATGGGTGTTACGACTCTCTATAACCTTACTATTTATACGATTAAATAATTTTTGGGTACTTGTAAAGGTTAGCCTTAATTAAGGAGGGGACTTGTACCTGACGCAATCGGGAAACGCTATAAATTGACATAGGTAATTATTTTATTAATCATGAGGTTGTGGTGGGTGTCACGAAGTTTTACCTATTAATCCACTCTTCAAAACTTCCCACCACTTCGATTCAAAATAGCGTGTTTAAAGATTCATCTAACACAGCATATCAAAAATCTAAATCCAATATTTTTATCTTTAAATTTTTATTTCGATTTCATAAAACGATAAATTCAATTGAAATTATAGTAAATTATAGATAACAAAATATTAATAATCATTTTTCATCAAATGTGGCTTGGTTAAAAACTTATGAATAAAAATTGATGAGGTAGGTTAAGAAGTGTATAATATTTGGCAAGTGGCATAGGAATTACTTTGTGCCATAATTTTTAATGAGTATCCGAAAAAACTCAATTATATCAATTCAATGGCAGAATAAATTGATAAACTTTTTGTCCCTCTAAACTTGGAGCCACAAATGGAAACGCAAAATATAGAAACGTCAGGAATACCTCAATCTAAACCAGAGGCTTATATTACTCCAATCTATAATGTGAGTCATTTAGTCAATCTTGAAAAAAATGCCAGCAACGATACACATCCAGATATGTTATATGCTATTGCAAGATCGTATGATCAAAAATCTATTGAGCAAATTAAAGGAACAACAGCGCGGGAAAGATTTTTGACAGCAAAAAACAATTCTCATCAGTATTAAAATGGCAAAAATAGAGAAATTTGCTCTATCCAAAATAACCAATAAAGAATCATTCTATGATGTCTCAAAAGATTTAGGTGTATCAATCGTTGAGGATATACCAATTAAAGGAATCCTCAAATGATTTTTTCATTCCAAACGGATTAATCTGGATATCAATCAACATTGAATATGAAGGAAAGTACACTAGAATTGATAACTGTATCTTAGATACGGGAGCAGCAACTACTGCGATAGATATTGATTTAGTTGATTTCAATTTTAAAAAGCGTTCTATTATTAAACGGTTACATGGAATTGGGGACGGTATTCAGATTTTTTTGGGCATCCTTCGCCAGCCAACCTACATGCCAGGAAGGTATAAAACAATGAATCAAGAAAGAGTTATACAAGACATTACTACTTTACCATTAGTAGCACAACAAGAAGTCATTGACTTTATTGCATTTTTAAAATTACGTTATAGTCAATCTTCTGTCCAAAGAAATAGTAATAATTTATCGACTATAGAGAACGAACCTTTTATTGGTATGTGGCAAAACCATCCTGATATGGATGATAGTACTACTTGGGTAAGAAGTTTGCGTCAAAGAGAATGGGGTTAATATGCCGCCTGATACGATAGTTGTTGATACAGACATTTTGATTGATGCTGGACGTGGTATTGAACAAGCTTTGGTTTATATTAAGAAATACGAGAATCAAGCACTACTCACAGTGAGTATTATTACCAAAATGGAGCTTGTTGTTGGGTGTCGTGATAAAAATGAATTACGTAACACAGAGAAGTTTCTCCATCGTTTTGGATTGCTCAATCTCAATGAAAACATATCAAAAAAAGCTGATAAATTATTATTAAAATATCGACTTAGTCATGGTCTACTTATTGCTGATGCTTTAATTGCTGCGACTGCAATTACTTGGAATTACCCCTTAGCTTCAAAAAACCAACGTGATTATCGTTTTATTCCAGAACTCAATTTATTACCTTATCCATAAATTTGCTAACTACAACATCCAGGGACTACGCTACAGGCTGCCACAGATGCAGTCGTTATGCATTGATATGAGAAAGCTCAATAAACATAGGAAGAGAAGCACAAACCCACCATTCTTCCTGTGTTAAAAATTCATCTGACACAGCCTATCAAAAATCTAAATCTGCTATTTTTATATTTAATTTTCAAAATTTGGTCTTTTCTTTCAATTTCATAAAACGATAAATTCAATTAAAATTAGGTGAACTATAATAAATTATCAAATCTCAAAAATTAATATTCACATTTTATCAAACACGGCTTGGTTCAAGACCGCTCGTTTTTGTGAAAAAAAATGCTTGACCTCGTAAATTAAAAAGAGTACAGTAATTGTTTTTTAGCATGAAGATTTCTCCGCCAATAATTTTATCAGTGAACAGAAGAAATCAATAAACCTTGAGAAAAGATTTTTCTTGAAAGTTGAATAGAAGAGTTAAAATAAACTCTTGAAGGCTGAAGAAAAAAGCGTAAAGAGACGAGCGGTTGTTGACACCACAGCTTGTTTTTTTTGAAGTTGTAGAAACTTAATTATTTTGAGTAGTCCGGCATAAATAGTGGTGGCAGTTTAAAACCATAATAAAATTAATTTCTTATAAAATTTACCACTACTTTGTTCAGGACTACCGAAATTTTAACAAATTTGGAAAATTTATTATGGTAAAATTTACGCATAAATTATGCCTCGGATTCTTGATGATTTTTGTAATGGGATTGCCTTTTGTCCAAGTTGCTTTTGCTGATGAAATAAATCAATTAGTTATTTCATCAACTTACACCTCAATTTACAGTGGTTGGGATAAATATCCGGGTAGTGGATTAGATGTTGATAAAAATGGTAATGTTTATGTTGCCCAAACAGGTAGTTATGGGAACTATAGCGTTAAGTTAGATAATTCACTAAATCTGATAAGTGAAACTTCTACATCTTATTATGGTTCATATGGTATCACTGTGCTTTCCACTGGTCACATGGTTGTAGTTGATAGCCCTCAGCATGGTTACAATCCACCGAGTGGTAATCATCGGATAGTGAAAGTTGATTCTAATTTTACAGTTCTTGCTACCTTTGGTTCAAGCGCGGGTTCGGGTAATACATATTTGTACAATCCCGACAGATTAGCTTCAGATCGTCATGACAACGTTTATGTTGTTGATGGTACAAACAATAGACTGGTCAAATTAAATTCTGAGTTAGTCTATATTACTGAATATCAATTTGA
The DNA here is from genome assembly GCA_030378085.1 of Candidatus Parabeggiatoa sp. HSG14. Lineage (GTDB taxonomy): Bacteria > Pseudomonadota > Gammaproteobacteria > Beggiatoales > Beggiatoaceae > Parabeggiatoa. The sequence goes on along the minus strand of JAUCGK010000402.1, from coordinate 21,313 downwards.
TAATATTTCAGCGGTTGATGTAAAAGACAATTATGTTTATGTAGCCTCGTATAATGGTGACGTGTTGAAGAAACTAGATTTGGACCTTAATGAAGCAGGTATAATTGGACAAATAGGAAGTTTCGGTGTTCACGATATAGCCGTAGATAGTGCTGGTAATATTTTTGCTGGTACAAACTCTAATATTACTTGGTTGGATTCTGATTTCAATATTGTTGCTGTTTTTGATGATGATAGCTGGTTTAGAAATATTATGGCTATAGCTATAGACCAAGATAATGCAATTATTGTATCAAACAGGTATAAAGGCATTGCAAAATTTGATAATCCATTTAGTGACTGCAAACATGCTACATATTCTCACAAGAAACGAACCCTAACAGTTCCTTTCATTGAAATACCAATAATTGACTTCCTGACAGGACAGTCAAACGGTAAAGTTGAATTGTGGACAAGTAGCTTGAGACAAGTTTCTGGTACTACTAATCGTTTTGGGATTATTTTTAAAACCCTTGCTCCAATAACGGATGGGTCTAGTACGTCGTGTCCAGCGACTTATGCTATTGAAACTGGCACATTATCAATTCCTTATGTTGATATACCAACTGGTATTGATATTGGTAATAAAAAATCAGAGACTAATGTAGATGTTTTCAAAGCAACAATGACATGGGTTCCGATGGGCAGAAGTTTCGTAATTCAAGAAATTGAACAAGTAGAATAGTGTTAGAAAACCAGCGTAAAAATGGTTTTTCTACTGTACAAATTCAATTTCATTTAATCTCAGATGGCCTACTAGGAGTTTGTGTGACTTAATAATTCTTTGATAATTAATAATTTTATATTACAGCAAATTATATACCATACTATAGTTTAAGGAATTAAATGCCTTATGTTTAGGTGTTTTTAAGCCTTAAAGTACATAAGGTACGAATTTTGCTAAAAAGATAAATATATTGATTTACAATACCTTCGCCAATTATCCTACTAAATAAGAGGATTATTATTTAATATTACTTAAATTTCAATTGGTTACATATTTTTGAACCCATTTGGTTTGGGCTTATTTTAAATCTTGTTGATTTTTAAGCGTTTTATAAATAGTTGAGTTTAATACTCAGGATTTGGCGAAGGTATTGAATTTAACTAATACTTTTACTTTTTAAGTCCGACAAACTCCTAGTAAATTTCCGGTCAATATCTAGGAATAACAGGGAAAAAATTTGCCTTATAATTAAGTAGTTAGTCATGTACCCAGATAAAATATTCGGTTTTGATAAGTTTTATCATTTCGGAGAAATAATTATGAATAGAGTTATTTTTTGTTTAAGTAGTATTCTGCTTTTGTTCGGAAGTTTTATGGCAAAAGCTGAAACTTTAACTGTGAATCTGGAATGGACTTCAGGTTCCCAAGCAACAGATTTGGATTTATATGTTGTTAATCCAAAAAATGAATGGTGTAATTGGAAAAATAGAAATACCAATTGGGGAGCAACCCATACGAGAGATGATCAGGGTAAAGCCGGAAAATCTTCCTATGAAAGCTATAGTATTGACTTGAATGCCATGGATTGTTATACATCCGGCAAGTACACTTTGTACATTCATCATTATGGTGGTCCCAGTATCACATCCACTATTTCTGTACCAGGAGTAAATTCATGGAATTTCACAACATCGAAAGACGATTTTGTTTCAACTGTCTATTACTCTGCCGATAAAGCAAGATGTGTTGCTTCTCAATCTTCTTCCTATGTTGGTCGTTGGAAAGGGAAGGCTTCCAAAATTTCAGACAATCCATCTGAATTTGGTATGATGTTGGATTTTAATACAGTTAGTATCTCAACTACTGAGATAGATTTTACCATAACTGGAAACACTATAAAAGGTAAATGGGTCATGTGGTCTGGAAATATTTGTTTTACTTTTCCATGCCTTAACCCACTTATGCCGAAAATTTGGGACGAATTTGTAGGAACTTGTTCGTTTACCAACAAGATGTATTGTCGTGTAGAAAGTGAAGTTTGGGAAAACAATGTTTTTGAAATTAGCGGGATTTTGCAATCAGATGATAGTTTGGCTGTTGAATTCATTACTCAGGGTGAAAGTAAACCTTTTATGACGGCTGATAAATTGGTAAAAAAAGATACAGAATAATTAGCAAGCGTAGGGTGTATAAGCGAAGCGTCATACACCCAATTTATCCCTTTAAAAAATGTTGTTCAAAATGACGTTCCATGTTTGGTGCATGACGCTATCGCTTATGCACCCTACATAAGACAATTCATCAATCAAACATATACAGCTTACGAGTTGTTTAGACAATCAAAAAGAGCCATTGGGTTTATACCTGGTGGCTCTTTTTTTATGGATATTTCCCTCCCATATAGTCCATTGATTTTTAGTAAAATAATGTTATTATGTCTAAAATACTCCCCCGATTTTTTAGCAAGCGTAGGATGGGTTTCGCTTCGCTACACCTATCGCAAATTCCAATTAAAAAACCCAAATATCCCTCCCAGCCAGGTGCTTTTTTTTGTCTGAAAATTTATTGACTGACAATTGATAAAATATCAGTTAAAATGTCAAATATTACAATCCAAAAATAAAGTTAAAATATTATGATTTTACATGCAGAAATAAACCAAGATGGCTCCTTAAATTTCCCTATACCTCAATTTTTATGGGGGAAAAAAGTGATTATCTCTATCAAGGAAGAATCTGATTCTCAATTATCAAACCGATATAATACATCTGGCCAATTAGACACAACTGAACTGCAAAGCGAATTAAAATCAGAAAGAGATGAAACCGCCTATTTATTGTCATCTGAAGCCAATGTCCAGCAGCTAGAACAAGCAAAGCAGGAATTTGAAAAGGGGCAATGGATAGAAGTTGAAAATTTAGATGAGTTATTTAAATGAGAAAATTACGCATCATGTCAACCGCTAAAATTGATATAGAACATTGGATCGATACAGACGATAAAAAATATGAAAAGCTGAAAAGACTGACTGAACAATTACGTCTCACACCTAAAACAGGTATTGGCAAACCTGAAGCATTGAAACATCAATTATCGGGACTTGGGTCACGTCGAATTGATCAAGAAAATCGTCTTATCTATAGTTTTGATGACGAATATGTTTACCTTTGGCAAGCTCGTTTTCACTATGTTAATGTACCAAACACAGAAACTAGAAATGAGACGATAGCAAATTTGGAAAGTGACGTTGATAAAAAACCTGAACAGCAAGCGAAGAATGAGTAAGCGAGTGTAGGGTGTATAAGCGAAGCGTCATACACCCAATTTATCCCTTTAAAAAATGTTGTTCAAAATGACGTTCCATGTTTGGTGCATGACGCTATCGCTTATGCACCCTACATAAGACAATTCATCAATCAAACATATACAGCTTACGAGTTGTTTAGACAATCAAAAAGAGCCATTGGGTTTATACCTGGTGGCTTTTTTTTATGGATATCTCCTTCTTATTATAGTCAGTTGATTTTTGGTAAAATTACGCTACAATGTACAAAATTGTTTTAAATTTTAACTCCCTGATTTTTTAGCCAGCGCAACATGGGTTAAATGTTGAATCGTTGGGTAGAACGAGAGAGACATTCGCTTGAAAAGGTAGGTTGAACATTCTGCAACTTTATTGCGTGCCTCCAACTCTACGTCTGCTATCTATATAAACGAGTACGCAATTGGCACTAATTTTTAATCGGTTTTAATGATAACTTTATATCAATTTCGTATTGTTCTGCTTCATGTTGAAATGAAAATCAATAAAATAAATCAAACCCTTGGTGAAGCTTTGTCAATACAACGTACAGGGTGGAGCACGTAGGTTGGACTGACGAAGGAAATCCAACATTATGGTATAAAATAAGCGAACGAAAACCTACGTGCTAGATAGCTCATAACAGATAAAAAGGAAATTATCATGCACCTTTCCCCTTTAGACAATGAAGTCTTTTTTAAGAAAGCTTTTACTGACAAGTTGGTATTTACCCAGTTTGTCAAAGATATAATTGGCATTGATATTAAAGTCGGTAAAATTGAAACCGAAAAACGGTTTAAGCCAAAAGTCGCTTACATAGATTTTGCTTACGATATTTTTGCCGAATCAAAAGATAACCGAATTATTATAGAAATTCAGCGCGTCAATTATGATTATAGTTTTGACCGCTTTTTGCACTATCACAATATGGCAATTGCTGAATTACAACGTAATGCAAAAGATTATCGAATCAAACCAACGGTTTATACCATTGTTGTTTTAACCGCATCAGATATTATTGAAGACAAAGACAGTAAAGCTGTTGAAGAAGATGTCCTGATTTCTGATGTAAACCCCCATAATTTAAAAGGAAAAACTTTCAATCTTTATGGACATCAGCTAGTTTTTCTCAATCCCAATTTCAAAAATGACAATACGCCACCACGCATTAAGGATTGGTTGGATTTAATTTTGGACTCCATAGAAAATCCAGACAATCCCAAAATCAATCTCAAAAACAAAGCCATAAAAAAAGCAGCTAAATTAATAGATGATGATAACCTTACTCCCGAAGATAGAAGAGCTGCTAAAATTGCCTTTGCCACTGAAGAGACACGCAAGATTGTGGAAAGAAAAGCCGAAGAAAGAGGACATAAAGAAGGGGAAAAGATTGCCAATTTAAAAACAGCTCAAAAAATGATAGCTGAAGGTTTTGAAGTTACAATTATTTCAAAAATGACGGGGCTTGATGTTGAAACAATCTATCAACTTGAAACAGGTGAGTATTACGATAATAATACCGATTGATAAATTCGTACAAATAGCGAGCGTAGGGTGGGTAGAGCGATAGCGAAACCCACCAAATGTCTGAATTATCAGAATAAACGATTTCAAATCAAAAGGTTTCATCCTGAATCAATAGCAAATTCTCAAATTCTGTTTAAACAAAGAAATGAAAAAGAGCCATTAGGTTTATGCCTGGTGGCTTTTTTTTATGGATATCTCCTTCTTATTATAGTCAGTTGATTTTTGGTAAAATCACGCTATAATGTCTAACTTGTTTTAAAAATTATCCTCTATTTATTGGGTTTACTTTTTTTACCTGTTTTATTAAAGCATTGAGATAATGATACAAAATATTCAAGAAAATAAATGGGCTGAAGACTTACCCTCGAATTGCCCACCAGAAAAAGCCATTATGCCAAAATATGAAATCTTTTACTGGTTTGTCAAACAATTTCCGCCAACTGAGGAAGATTTTAAGAATAGTTCACAATCGCTCAAAATAAATTTTAAAAAAGTATAGAGGAAATAAACATGGAAATGGCTACTTACTCTCAGGTTCAAGAATTAGTGAGACAACTACCAACAACAAAACTGCTAACTGCATACAACTTTTTGCTTGAATTGATGGACAAAAAGGTAGAAACATTATCACCTCAACTTGAATTCATGCAGCACCCAACTCACAAACGGTATCAACTCTTAACACAACAAGCTGAACAAATGGTCACACATTACAAAAAAAAACAGCTATAGAACGATAAGAATGGCAAACCGGAGAGTTTACTGATGAACAATGTTAATTGAGACGATATTTGGTTGGTGAACCTTGATCCAACCATTGGTGCAGAAATTCGCAAAACCCGCCCGGTTGTTGTTGTCAGTTCTGATGCTGTTGGTGCATTGCCAATTCGGCTAGTTGCTCCCTTATCTGAGTGGAAAGATTACTTTGCACAAAATGTTTGGCATGTTAAATTGGTTGCAAACAATCAAAATGGCCTCGCAAAAACATCAGCAATTGACACTTTACAGCTACGTGGTATTGATACTCAGCGATTTGTTCAGAAGCTAGGCAGTGTTGATGAGGTCAATTGTCGCAGCAATTGCAGCTATAATTGAATATTAACTGTGTGGATATTTAGGAGCGTAGGGTACGCAATTTCGTTCTGGAGCCTGTGATGTTTAACCCACAAAATGTCAAATTATCAGAAGAAACGATTTCAAATCAAAAGGTTTCATCCTGTCGAACAGAGAGCAAATTCTGTTAATCCCGATTACAAAGAAATGAAAAAGAGCCATTGGGTTTATGCCCTGTGGCTCTTTTTTATGGATATCTCCTTCTTATTATAGTCAGTTGATTTTTGATAAAATTACGCTACAATGTACAAAATTGTTTTAAATTTTAACTCCCTGATTTTTTAGCCAGCGCAACATGGGTTAAATTTTGAATCGTTGGGTAGAACGAGAGAGACATTCGCTTGAAAAGGTAGGTTGAACATTCTGCAACTTTATTGCGTGCCTCCAACTCTACGTCTGCTATCTATATAAACGAGTACGCAATTGGCACTAATTTTTAATCGGTTTTAATGATAACTTTATATCAATTTCGTATTGTTCTGCTTCAGTTGAAATGAAAATCAATAAAATAAATCAAACCCTTGGTGAAGCTTTGTCAATACAACGTACAGGGTGGAGTACAAGTAAACATGATGCTTTAATTTATGGCTTTATTGATGAGGTAAAAAATCATCCTGATTATCAGTTTGCAAAATTGGGTAACTATAAAAATGCTGTTTTATTGGCACAATCTTTTATCAATGATAATCTTATTCAAAAACTAAATAACAACTATAGAAGCCCTATTATTTTGCCAATCATGGCAGAGGAAAAACAGGGTAAAAATGCTATTCCAATGGGAATGGCTGATGTTATAAATAGATATACTGGTTTTCAAGTTTCTGAAAGTATATATCAAACAAATAAAGCAGGACATACTGGTCAACTCTATTTAAGAAGTAAAACACTTGATAATTTAAGAGAAAGACATGGAAAATTTGAAAAAGAATTTAAAGAAATCGTTAAATTCGACTATTCAGGTTTCACAGAATCAGAAGCTCGATATTTACTCAGGGCTAATACGGTTGAACGAATCAGAAATCAACTCACTCGCTCAATTCGTGAAAACAACAGCTAAAAAAATTAACGAAAGGTGCTGGGATGCAACGAGCGAGCGTAGGGTGGGTAGAGCGATAGCGCAACTTCGTTCTGGAACGCCCAACCCACTGAATGTAGAATTATCAGAACAAACGATTTCAAATTAAAAGGTTTCATCCTATCGAACAGAGAGCAAATTCTGTTAGTCCTGATTACAAAGAAGTGAAAAAGAGCCATTGGGTTTATGCCTTGTGGCTCTTTTTTTATGGATATCTTCCTCCCATAGCCTCACTGCCATTAAGTTAAGGGTTTTAGTTTAGGGTAACCACAAGGGATTACCCCTATAATCATCATGTTACCTTTATGGTTGCCCTTAACTTAATGGCAGTGTCCCATAGCTTCCCATATAGTCGAAAGGTTTTTCGCTGAAAAAACGAGGGTTGTAATGAGCTTTATGACAGGCTTTGCGATATTTTTGACGTGCAGTTTTGCCGCATTTTCGTTGCTCGTTGGATACCCAAGGATTCCGACAAACCCTGACAATAGGAATGCGCCTTGTAGCTCCCAAAATTTTAAAATAGGCTTTAAGGCAAATGAATCTGTTGTGGAGGTGTCCAACCGGGGGCACAATGCTCAACCACTACTGTTGTATAAATACCACCACGCACATTAAATTCAGTGCGTAGACGCATGAAGCGTGGAGTACAAACTTGCACTAATTCATTAAGAATTTTATTAGTTACTGCTTCGTGAAATGTGCCTTCATTGCGATATGACCATATATAGTTTTTTAATGATTTAAGTTCTATACAAAGTTTATCTGGCACATAATCTAAAAAAAGGGTTGCAAAGTCGGGTTGTCCAGTTTTTGGACATAAACAGGTAAATTCTGGAATACGGATATGAATTGTGTAATCACGTTTGATGGAAGGATTATCAAACGTTTCAAGTGTTTTACTTGGTTGATTTGGCATAATAATGAGTCATATCTTGATATGTAAATGAGATATCCTACTTTTTTCAAAAAATAGGATTTTTTTGATTGAAAGAGTAACTGATGTTACGCACAGTTTTTCTACGAGATTCAAATGTTCAAGTTTCTAAAAAATAATGACTTGCTATAAATCATTCTATGATTATGTTGTAGAGACGCGATGCTCGCGTCTCTAAATGCCTGCGTCTCTACAAATCTATCGAATTACCAATTTTTTAAGGATTAGCTTTAAAACGTTAACGTTACAGTGAGATTGCAAATTCCGCCCTGCTCCCAGTACTGAAGAAGCATTGTGCGTAACATCAGAGAGTAATTAAATCTAACTTAAAAACTGATGTTACGCAGATAGCTTCCAAATTGGAGTGCAAAATTCATTTTGCTAACTAGAGTGTAACTCCTCGCAAAATAAATTTTGCACGAAGATATTCACTTTTGGAAGTTCAGTGCATAACATCAGTTAAAAATTAAACATTGCGTAAAGCTTCTTAATTTGCTTCGCATTTTTCAATGGTTCAGTGTAAAGTAATATTTTTTATTCAAAGCAAAGCTTATAAAGATTTGTTTAAATACAGCTTTGACTCCAGAACTAGATATAGTACTATAAAATTTATTAATGAGTAAAATGCAGCATTTTATATTTCTTTCAAACTCAAGTTTTATATTCCCGCCTATTCTTTGTATAATGTTCTTCCTTAATGGTTAAAGTAGAAAATACCACATTTAAAAAATGAGTAAAATGCGGTATTTTATATTTCTTCCGAATTAAAATTTTATATTCCCTACTATTGTTTGTATAATGTTCTCCCTTAACGTTTAAAATAGAAAATACCACATTTAAAGGACGAGGCGTTTTTTTATTTACATCAGAAATAATCATACAATGGTATGGAATTTGCCAGGTTATATTTTGAAATTCAATGAGGTATATAGCCATGCACAAAATTATATTAGTACTTGCTATAGTGACCACCTTATTTTTTAAGGCAAGTATCGTTCAAGCTGATGCCACTTTTGAAAATGCCAATGATTCAACTGAAGGTGGATTAGTGCTGGAGGTAGGTGACTATAAGCCAAATAATGATTTTAAATTTACGCTTAAAAAAGTAGTGAGAATGCCTAGTAGTGATAATGGAGGATTAACTTATGCTTCTGAATTATTTAATAATTCTCATGGAAACCGCATTTTGCCCAGTGGAGAAAAACATGCGGCTGCCATTTATACCATAGATGGTCAGATAAGAAGTTATTTTGTTTTAAGTTATAGTTTATCAGATGAGACAATGTTTTCGGGAATACCAATGATAGGTATTAATAGTACAAATTGGTTATACCCTATTTCTCCTTTGAAAGGGGGTAATGATGCAAGTTCAGTAAGTTTTGCGATAGATGCGACTTCTACACCGTTAGTTACAGGTGATCAGATATTGTTGTTGTATAAAATTAAAAACGCACTTAAACTGAATCTTCCTGGTGAACAAATTACAATGAAGGCTGATTTAAGGAAATTTCTAAGTGCTGGTGGTAGTAGAATCCATCCAAGTCTTACAATAACAATTGCACAATCTAAACCAGCATTGGAAACGATTATAAAGCCAATAAGTGCAGGGATTGCTCAAATATCTATGCTTTTGGATGAGAAAAGATTCAACGGTATGTTGGCAATTCCAGAAATTTTCTCTCCTTATTTAAATCCGTCAATGGTACAAATAGGTACACTTGATATCATTTCCCCCAATGTGCCTGTCAGTTCAACAAATCAAGTACCAAATGGTGTGCTGACTTCTGATGCAGAAATACTCTTTAAAATTGGAAATGGTCATACTGAAACGACATTGAAAGAGGCAACATTGGTGGTAGAAAATGGTCAGTTTTCTGCGTCTCAATTTTCATCAGGACGGGTGTTTCTTCATCTTAAAAATGCCCATAAAACTATTAATGCATCAGTTGTTGAAAATGAAAAAGCAATTTGGGAATTAAATGAGAAACAATTAGCTGATATCATTAGTGAACCTGCGAGTGGAACAACTATTCGATTTGAAGTGAATGGCAAAAAAAAGATAAATTTGCCTGCAATACCACCAAAAGCAACTTTGACAATTACTTTTAATGATAGTTTTAATCGAACTGTGCAAGTGAGTGCGCTACTTCGCCAGATACTCCAAGATGGTATGACTTGTTGGGCATATAATATACCTAATTCCACTTCCAGAGATGTTATGGCTCTTCGTATTACCAATGATTCTCGTGTTTCTGGTAAATTAATAGGTACTTTATATGATACAGATGGGGAGGAATTATTTGTATCTCAACCATTATTAAATGGTCGTAAAATACAACCCAATCAAACGGTTCGCATTGGCGCGGAAGATTTAGAAAAAATAGGGGCAACATGGGAAGGACGTGCTGTGCTAAAAATTGTTTCTACTTTGCCAAGAATAGAAATGATGCTGTTACAACGTCAGAGAGGTATTGCCAGTTCTTCAATCTCTAATCTGAGTAGGGGTGCTTCTGGTATTAGCTGTTCTAATTGAAAGGTGAAGCTAAACCTGATAGGTTTGGCTTAAAATTTGACGAGGTAAAAATTTTTTTTGTGTACAAAAATTCTTGCCTTGTTGGAAGTTAGGAACGCTTTATTCCTCAATATCATTCTGGAAAAATTTTGTTTTAATTTTCCCTGTCATTTTTTTGATATAAAAAAATTTTTTATTATCAATGTATTAATGATTTTATGTCATTTAAATGACGCTGAGATAAAAACTGAATGTTCAAGTTTTCGGATTTAATACCTGACAGGTTTTCAAAACCTGTCAGGTCTGAGCGACATTTTTAGTATATTCTCACAATCCGAAAACCTGAACGTCTGAAGTATAAAAACTGAATGATATCACATCTTGATGATCAAGTTTTTCCACTGATATAATTACAAGGATTATTTATAATAAAGGATTAAATCATCAGAAATTATTAGAGAACGTTATCTATCGAAATACTTATAAATTTTTGGAAAAGCGTTTGAGGTGAAGCATTATTTCGATTTATGCTAATGTTCCTCATTTCAAAGAGTGTGAAAAATTTATCCCTTATTATAAGCAATCGCTTTCCGTTATATAACAGAAGTAAAAAAACTTGAACATTGAGTCACAAGTAATTTGTCAGTCAATAATAAAACTCCCTTAACAAAACTCCACTCCCTTATTTCAAGTGAAATCTCATTTACTGTATCTTAAATTTTTTAGTGGCTTTTTGTGTGCTTATTTGTTTAGCATCGCCATTTTTAATTGGTTTATTGATCCTTTTGGGAAATATCAAATTATTAAAATTGCTGGCATCAATACTGAAAAAACCCAAGTGGAAATGATTGGTAATCGTACTCTTAAAGCAATAGGCTTATTGGGAGCAGACTATCATGCTATCATTTTAGGGACATCGCGTGCTAATAATGCTATTAATCCTACCCATGCTGCTCTAAAAAAAATTGGTGCAACATATAATACTTCATTAACGGGTACTAATATTTATGAGTTAGAAAAAGTATTTGATTATAGTTTAAAGCACCATAAAAATCTGAAAGAAGTTGTGTTTTCCCTTGATTTTCTTACTTTTTCTAGTCGGCGTGCTACCAATGCAGATTTTGAGCAGTCCATGTTTTCTGAGCAGTATTCTTTATGGACAAAACTCCGCAACACTTTTTCCTTGGATGAAGTTTATTATTCCCTAAAAACTATTGCTGATAATGTTGCCAACAAGCAAGCGGCTTATCATACTGATTATACTGAACAAGGTTTTGCTAAAAGAACTTTTCCCCTCCCCCATCATCAATTATTTATCAAAATTCTCAGCAAGAATTTTTTTGTCAATAAACAAACTTATGCGGGTTTTTGTTATAGCCAAGATAGATTACATCGTTTTCAAAGAATTCTTAAAAAATCCAGACAACGGGGAATTTTTGTCAGATTATTTATTTCTCCGATACATGCTTGGCAATTAGAAGCACTTAGAATTATGGGATTATATGCCACCTTTGAACAGTGGAAACGGGATTTAGTGACAATCATCGCACGAAATGCGGCACAATATCCTAATAGCCCAGTATATCCGCTGTGGGATTTTACGGGTTACAACAGCATGACAACGGAAGCAATTCCGGCACAATCAGAACAAGTCATGCAGTGGTATTGGGAATCTTCACATTTTAAGAAAGAATTGGGAGATTTAGTACTGGATAGGTTGTTTAGTTACCAATCGCCAAAGCGCGTGGTTCCCAATGATTTTGGGGAATTAATTCACAATGACAATATTGAAGCGCATTTATTAAAATTAAGAAAAGAGCAACAGCATTATCACCAAACACATCCCCAAGATATTGCAAAAATAGAAGCATTAGCCAAGAAAAAAATGCGAAAAATTGAGTCGCCTTGTCCCTAATTTAAAAAAGAAGATTACTCTAAACGTTCAATTTTTCGGATTTAAGACTTGACAAGTTTTTATAACCCATCAGTTTTAGTAATTCAAAAAAACCGAAAACTTGAACGTCTGGAACATTTTTCTTAATCCAACTTCGCTAAAATTTCATCCATTTTTTCAGGCGTTAGATTTTCGTGATATTCCCGTCCAATTTGCATCATTGGTGCGCCACCACACGCGCCTAGACATTCCACCTCTTTGAGAGTGAACTTTTTATCAGAAGTGGTTTCTCCAAATTTAATCCCTAATTCCTTTTCAAGGTGGGCAACGATGTCTTCAGAACCACGTAACATACAGGACACATTGGTACACACACAGAGTTTATGTTTACCCACAGGTTTCAGCTCATACATGGAATAAAATGTGGCGACTTCATAAACAGCAATGGGAGGCATTTCTAAGTAATCGGCGACTGCATCCATTAATTCTGTTGTTAGCCAACCACCATTAGCTTCTTGAACAACCATTAATGCGCCCATCACAGCGGATTGTTTTTGGTTTGAGGGATATTTGGTTAACCAATGATCAATTCCGGTGCAGCTTTCTTCTGACAATATTGTTGATGCATTGGGTTTTGACATACGTGTTGACATGAGTAAGTTCCTAAGATGTTTTAAAATATTTAATGTACTGTATTTTTGCGGATTTTTTAATGATATCTGTTCTATTTTTCTGCAATGACTAGCATTTCAAAGTCTTCTGTAGTTAGGGGTTTGTCGCGTTTAAAATTACCTACCTCGCACCCGTAAATAGCAATTTTTGAATAACCGAGTGTTTTTAGTAGCCAAGTAATTTCTGAAGGTGTGTAATAGCGTTCATTACAAGTGATTGTTTTTTTATTGCCATAATCATCTTCGATATCAAGTGTAGAATGATCCCGAAAAGTCATCAAATCAAAAGAGTTGTTATTGCTATTACCTTCAACAAGATTATCATTCATAAAATCTTTAACGGAATGATAAAGAGGAAATAGTGCATTTAGTGTTGTAAAAATGAGTTTTCCTTTCTCCTTTAAAGCATTTGTCGCACTTTGCAAGATGGAAAAATTCATTTCGTCGGTTTCCATGAGTGAAAAAGCCCCTTCACATATCATGATGACGATATCAAATTCATTTGTAAAACTGAGGTGTCTTGCATCTGCGATTTGAAAGTCAACATTAACACTTTCATCTTTGGCTTTCTGTTTGGCGTGTTTGAGTTGTGATTCAGATAAATCAATGCCTGTAATTTGGTAGCCCCTTTTGGCTAATTCAATGGCATGTCTCCCTGTACCACAGCCAACATCCAATATCCGTTTTGTCTTATCGTGGTTGAGTTCTTGTTCAATGAAACCCGTTTCTTGAAGGGTTCCCTGCGTAAACGTTTCTTTATCATAAGTTTCCGCGTAATCTACAAATAATTTTTCGTACCATTGAGTCATTTTTTTCTTAACCGTGATTACATTTTTCTATTTGATGATGTTATTATTGAAGTCTTAACTATAGCGTTTCCCGATTGAATAAAGTACAACCTCCCCTAAATCCCCTCCTTAAATTGAGGAGGGGACTTGTACATGAGGCAATCGGAAAATGCTATATCTTGATTTATCAAGGTGTAGGTGAGAGAAATTTAAATATTCTTGGTTTTGATATAACATTTTATTGAGTTAGGAAATTCTATGCTAGAAAAAGCAGATAAATGACTTGCATCATTTAGTTATTGAGGAGTTTTATTGCTATTGAAAACAATGGTTACAATTTTGAGCTGTCTCCCCCAAAAAAAAGAGGGGAGTTTAATTGGTGAAAATATTCACCAGTAATTTGTCCTTTTGCCATATCACCTGTTAAGGCTATGTACAAAGCGGGAAGTGCGAATCGAATTTTTTAACGTGCGATAAATTCTAAATTCGCACTATTCCCTAAACTGGCTTAGTATCTTCGATTTTGTTTGTTGCGAGGACGCTCATTTCTTGGACGTGCTTGATTCACTTTGAGATTCCGTCCTTTTAATTCCTTATTGTTCAAGACTTTGATAGCCTCTTCTGCATCAGATTGCTTTGCCATTTCAACAAAAGCAAATCCTTTTGATTGCCCTGTGTATTTGTCAGTTATCAGATTGACACTAGTTACTTCACCATGTTCAGCAAAAGCTTCAGTAAGTTCTTCATCTGTCACGGTGTAAGACAAGTTTCCAACATATATATTCATCTATCGTACTCTTTCAATTGTGCATTGTGGAAAAGGGACACTATCGAATAACCAACAGCACCAATTAAACAATAGTGATCAGCCTTATGTGGCTAATTCGAGTTAATTTCAAATACCTAACACTTAATGCTAGAAAGTTTGAAACTTTATTTTCCATGAATTAATTTATCTCTTCAAAGTATAACTCAAAAGATTACAATATAAAACATGAAAATAAAAAAATAATGAAAAAAATTTAGAAATTTTGTGTATAGATTTGACTAATCCATCACTACGTTACCTAACATTCTGGTACTGTTTCACCAAGATTAGAATTAATGGCGTTATGTTCAGTAAATAAATGTGCTTGCTTGATAGGCAGGTTTTCTATGATTGGTCCATCATCAGTCGCTTTCATCGCATAAAAATGTTCACCAAATTCAAATGCGGGAGAATGGCTGGTTAAAAATATCTGTTGAGGGCCTACTGGTGCTTTTACTATCTCATCCAAAATTTCTCGTAAACGCAATTGCAAAGTATAACGCAAATTCAATTCTGGCTCTTCAATCGCTATAAAATCCTCATCACTGACTAACAATCTCGCAATAAGTGCCACAATCTGTTGAATACCGGAGCCGAGTATTTCAATCGGTATTCTGCGCCTTGGTTTTATTTTAGGTTGAAACATCAGATTTGCACGATTAGATTCACGATCAAACACAGAAACAAATTTACCTTCACCAAGTATATCACTGAACTTTTGTAACGTTGACACAAACAATTCCCATTTATCAAAAACAGCAGGTTCTGGAGAATCTTTCATGTCATGAAGTCGCAAAAGAAGAGATTGAGGTACTATACAACGCTCTATTTCTGTTTCTATGTCACTAGTTTGACGATTAACGCCAATAAGTGCGAATTGTTTGCTTATAAAATTATCAAAACAGGAAGTTTGAATGTCGTTTTCAGAATTGTTCGTAATATCAACCCTAAATCCAGAATCATCATCTGGAACATTTGAAATAGAAATATTTAAAGTAACATTAATATCTTTTTCATCTCTTAATGTCACAGACATATCTATAAGCTCATTTAATCCAAAAGTAAATATTTCACTTATTTTAAAAGCGTTTTCTTCCAGAAAATATTCCAACTGATTTTCTAAGTTGATCTGTTCTTCTAAATCGGAATAATCTTTAAAGAGAAAAAATAACCGCATTGCATCAAACACATTCGACTTACCAACATTATTTTCTCCATGAATAACACAAATGTTTCCCATATTTTCAAGAACAACTTCTTGACGAAAATTCTTGAAGCCTTTGACTGAAAACCGTTTTAATTGCATGTTTTTATCTCCAAAATTCAAACAAATCAGAATGTGAGCCAATTCTCACGAGGATTAGCATAGTTTCTGACATTTTGTATATTAATAACCAATGTTCATTTTATTTGTTTTTCAGCCCAGTGTTGTATTGTGTTCATTATATTTTCTGCATCATCCCGATTTAAAAGTTCAATGTCTGTATCATCATAGCGAAATGTAACTGCATACGGATTTAGTTTATTTAATTCTTCCAAATCTACAGAGGGTGTTATATTTTGTCCTAATAATAGAGAAGTGAGTGTTTCTAAATCATGAGTTCTACGTAATTCAATACCTTGCCGAATAATTACCGCTTTTAAGCATTTTTCAACAGCTTGTTGAGCATGAAAACAAACTGTTGATAAATGGATATCAGGTGCATCTTTTAATACTCGAAATGCATTAACATCTCGATCCGCAAGACGAAAAAACCTTTGCGCTTCTTGACGTAACGCTTCTTGATGTAATTCTTCTTCAGTCAATTGCGTCATATACAGTACCTTACCTTCTTTAAGTGCATAATAAAGCGCGGAACTTGGAATTTTTCCCCGTTTATCCACTTCCTGTTGAGAATAAACCAATACATCTACGCCAATTCCAATATGACCAACAGCATGTCTCAGTTTAACCATTTCCATGCCTTTATTAATCAATTGCGGTTTGATGACTAACAAATCTAAATCAGAATCTTGGGTTGCTTCGTTTCTTGCGTAAGAGCCAAACAGAATAACTTTGCAAGGTTCAGCAATAGCAACTATATTTGAAACAGCTTGATTAATAGTTTCTTTAGAAATCATTTAATTTCTTAATGATACTTGGTAAAAAAATCTTAGTTTAATTATTGGAAAAAATGGGCATCAATCCAAACCCGTAAAGCCATAGTTTAAGATAAAGACTAATAATACCTTAGTTTTGGGCATTTTCATTAAGTTGACTCTCTATTATTTAAAGCGTGGAAAATAGAAAAACATCATAACTTTTATACAATATTAGCTGTAGTCCTTTGTTGGGTTAATTTAGAATTCAAAATATAGAATTGAATTTTATGGACTCCTTATTTAACTGATGCTACGCAGAACTTATCAATCTTTCCAAAAACAATATCTTGTATTCCAATTAATGGCAATAACATCAGCGAGCATGTGACCTTTTGCTATATTTTTTTCTTTCTTAACTTTTAGATGCTATAACAATATCTTGTCCCCCAGCAACTGTATTTTTTTTATGGTTTCGCCACATTCCATAATAAATCTTAGTAATAACTTAAGTTGTATTTTTTATACGATTCTTTGACAAATTTTTCCTCATAAGCAATAGCAATTTCAGGGGTTGATCTATCTTGTAAGTGATATTGCCCAAAATCATTTTGAAAAGTAAGCTTATTTTTCCTTTTTTGATGAGTAACAAGTTTGCCTGTTTTTTCATTCCATAGAAAAAAAGTAATAAAACATCTCCCTCCTTTTTTTAAGACACGTTCGATTTCCGATAAATAATTTTCCACATCGTTAGGCAACATGTGAGTGAATATTGAGGTTAAAAATATAAAGTCAAAAGACTCATTCTGATACGGAAATCTATATTCTGATGCCGAAAATTTCCCATTAGGATTATAGGCTTTATTATAAATATCTGCCAATTGAAAGTTAAAGTTTGAATATCTTGTAGCCACTTTTTGTTGACACCATTCAATACCATGAGGAACTATATCAAATCCTTCATAACTCCCCGTTTTTAAGTACTGTGCGAGAGGAATTGCAATTCGGCCAATTCCACATCCAACTTCTAAGATTTTCTCATTTGGTTTTAAGTGGCAATGGCGTATAAATCTTTCAACGTATACTTGACCATGTTCCTTGAAATTGTCAGTGTCAGCTTGTCCACAAAAAATTCTTTCATTGGGAGGAACCAAATCATCATCATATTTGAAATGTTTCTTCCATTGGTAAACTGCAAAAATCAACTTGAGTTTGTCCAAAATCATTTTATTCTCCTATTATTCTCCAAAAAAATCAATTGCCATTAATTAGGTAGGAGAAATTTTAAGTCTCCTTGATAAACAAAAAAATATCCTCATGCTCTTTTTCAGAAAGCGATTTATCATCAATTATCTAAATCCTTAAATAGTTCTTCAACATTTTCAAAAACTTTTCCACCCCCTGATTCAATTTCTTTCAAGGCTGCTAATGTTGTTTTATTGGCTTTATATGTTGTCTCTTGTTCCGAATCAAGTAAAGTGACATAAACAGACATTGGTTTATCAAAAGTAGTTATTGGCATCTCATCTGCCCATTCTATTTGATTTCCTTTTAAGGTTGCTTTAAATGTTTGTAACATATTATTTATACCTATCACATGTTTTTATCTTGAGTTATCTTTAATAGTAATAGTTTCTTCTCAATCCTGCTATTTTTTAATCCAGTTTAAAATATCAGATCAGAATCGTCTTGTTCTATTTGTTCTATTTCTTTTTCAGTGAGTGTGTAAACAGGAATATCTCTATCATAATTTTCTATTTGTTCTTCTTGTTTTTTATTTCTCATATCACTGTTTAATATTTTTTCAAAGATTGAATAGTCATCCTTCAATAAACATAACCAAATTTTTTTAACTGAAGAATTATTTGAAAAATTTTTCCAGTAAGATAATACAGCTTTATCAAATGCTGTCGCGCATATTTTGTGTGGAACAGAAAATATACCTGTGCTAATTGCTGGAAAAGCAATAGATTCCCATTTGTAGTTGTCTGCAATTTGTAGACAATTGAGGATAGTTTTTTCTATTTTTAATTGTTCTTTTCCATCACCCATACATGGTCCTACAGCATGAATAACTCCTTTGTATGGTAATCTACCAGCCGTTGTTACAACCGCTTCTGTTACTGGTATTTTTCTTTTTTCCTTGATAATCTTGTTACTTTCTTCTTCTAATTTTTCTCCAGCTTCTAGTAATATTTTTTCTGCTAAGCCACCACCATGAGAGAGACCAGAATTAGCAGGGTTGACAATCACATCAACTGGTGCTGCAAGAATATCTCTATTACTTACGATAAAAAATCTGTCTTTGCCGTATGGTTTTGTGAATTGAGTTGTTTCCATTTATTTACCCATTATATTTTGAGTGCTTTTTGATGTAATTTCTCTTCAGTCGATTGCATCATATACAGTACCTTACCTTCTTTAAGTGCATAATAACGCATCAAATACTTTTTCCTTAAAAACTGAGACGGTAGAGGTTTCTAATTTCAAAATCAGAAAGGACACGATTATAAATGCGAAGTTCATCAATTACACCATCAAACTGGTCCCCTGTTTGCCAACCACCATTGAGAACATCTTGATCACCACCAAGCCATAAACCTTCAATTTTTAAGGGAGCCTCTAAACTAAACTTAAGTGTTTCCTTGAGTAATCCATCTATATAAAAGCTAGTTTGGTCAATTTTAGTCACAACTGTTAAGTTATGCCATTGATTGTCATTGATAGTAAAGCTCACGCTCTCATTTCTGTGACGATTATAAAGTTTCAGTTTCCCTGCCATAACATATATCAAGTATTCATTACTTTCTGACCGATTGGCACCAGAAATTAAAGTTTCCCCATCAATATTTCTAGGGTTTACCCAAACATTTATAGTTAATTCTGTTCCCTGAATAGCAGAAGCTGATAATTTAATTCTACTGTCTTTTCCATTGAAACTATAAGCTTTACCAAACTTGCCTTTTACAAGTGTTGCACCATGATTTTCTCCATGATTTCCGTTACCACTCTCATCATTCGCATTACCATCAAAAGGATAATAAGCAACTAATCCTTTATACAAGCTATTTTGAGATTTTGGCACCAAATCAAGATTTTTTATTCCCGACTTCAGTGTGGGTTTGATGGTGACAGACACGAATTTTATACCGCCCGATGATTTAATGTTTTGCGTATCGTAAATCTTGATACCGCGAAATAATCGTTTTTCTGTATCATATTCAGCACCGTGCGATTTTGCTATAAAGTCACGAAACTTATCATTGGACATCGCTGTTTTATCGGAGATTTTTTCGGCTTCGCTGGCATAACTCCCACTGGCACAGGCACTTCCCCAACCCCATCCAGCACAGGCACTCGCTGAGGCTTCCCATTTTGTTTTATTGCGATTATAGTTGCGTGCGTAATTTTGTCGCTGTTTGGCAACGTTTTTCGTGGAATTTAACGACTCAATAACGTGTTTTTGAACTCTAAAAGGCTGAAAGTCCTTAGGATTAACACGAAGATTTAGTTGTTCAGCCCAACGTCTATCAAATTCTGCGAGTTCGGCTTCAGTCTTTCTAACCATATCCCCCACTTCAAAGATTTCCATCATGTCCGTAACCGGAATAGAACGCGGTTCAATTTTGCCACCCAATGAAGTAATGACTCTTGAAGTGATTTCCTTACGAATAGATTTTGCAACTTCAGCCATTTGCTCTGCAGTCATCAATTCTTTACCTTGTTGATCTAAACGGCGCAGACTACTGCTATCTCTGATAAAACTGGCAGACAATTCTTCATAATGACTGTCAATATTGATTTGGTTAAAAGCATAAGTCAGCCTAAAAGCCACTTTGCCATTGTTGACATCGCGGATAAATTCCTTGGCTTTGTCACTGCTCATCGAAAATACAATATCCAATTTTTGGGCATAAGCGGGCGAATCAATTTTGTAGGCTGTTTCTATGCCATACTTTTCTACTAAAGAATCCGTTTTCAAATCCACCCGAATAGCATTCACTGGAAGATTGCCCACTTTCCAAATTTGTTTGACACCCAGTTTTTTAGCCACTTCACTACGTACCGCCGGCACAACCAATTGCAATTTCATTATCACATCGGTTTTAGTCGCGAAAGTTGCGCCAAGCCTTGCCACATCTCCCTTAGCATTGACTGCCAAGAATTTAAAGTTGGGTGCAATATAAAAACGGTTTTCATCGTTTAGGGATTGATGCACTGCCACAGTTCCTTCGCTGGTATCTATAGCCGACGCAGAATCGGCTACTCTTTCATCCTTAGCTGCATTGGCAAAAACGGGCATCAATCCAAACCCGTAAAGCCATAAGATAAAGGCTAATAATACCTTAGTTTTAGGTATTTTCATTAAGTTGACTCTCTTTATTTAAAGCGTGGAAAATAAAAAAACATCATAACTTTTATACAATATTAGCTGTAGTCCTTTGTTGGGTTAATTTAGAATTCAAAATATAGAATTGAATTTTATGGACTC
The DNA here is from genome assembly GCA_030378085.1 of Candidatus Parabeggiatoa sp. HSG14. GTDB lineage: Bacteria > Pseudomonadota > Gammaproteobacteria > Beggiatoales > Beggiatoaceae > Parabeggiatoa. The sequence goes on along the minus strand of JAUCGK010000402.1, from coordinate 133 downwards.
CTTATTTAACTGATGTTACGCACTGCACTTCCAAAAGTGAATATAGCCTTTCCCGATTGCGTCAGGTACAAATCTCCTCCTTAATTTAAGGAGGGGATTTAGGGGAGGTTGTACTTTATCCAATCGGGAAACG
>JAUCGK010000496.1 GCA_030378085.1 Candidatus Parabeggiatoa sp. HSG14 | reverse complement strand
AGCATCCCCGAAAAATGGGAATGGCACGTTTTCAATGTATCATAACATATTGTTTTTAAATGTTTTTATGACATACAATTTAAATAACATTATTTTTATTTTTTACCCGAAAAATGGGAATGCGCCCCTTCAAAGCTTTAGCTTTGCTATGTTCAAATCTGACCGTTTGGACTCCAAATATCACATCATTTTAGATTAAAATTTGGATTATGGTGTTGTGAAACTGCTTTAATTTAAATCGGTATAATGTCTAGTAATTTTAAATGGTAAACCAACAATAAATTTGGTTCCAACTCCCACTTCACTTTCTACTTGGATTGTACCTTTTAATTTTTGGGTTACTAAATTATAAACAATGTGTAACCCCAACCCCGTTCCTCCTTGACTACGCCCTGTGGTAAAAAATGGTTCAAAAATTTTTTTCAAATTATCTGGAGAAATACCACAGCCATCATCATCATATTCAATAATTAAATAGTCAGATTCACGGTGTAAATTAAAACACAAATGTCCAGCATTTCCTGTTGGATAAGCATGGTTAAGAGAATTTACCACCAGGTTAGTCACGATTTGTGAAAATGCGCCCGGATAACTTTCTATTTCTACGTTATCATCTCCATTAACAATAACTTGGTGTGAAGTATTTTTTAGATATGGATTTAAGTTGTCTAAAGTATCTTGGAGGTATTGTTTAATTGCAAAAGTACGTGCTTTAAGATTAGTTTGGTCAACAGCGACTTGTTTGAAGTTTTGTATTAATTCACCAGCGCGTTCAAGATTGTTAAAAATAAGACGGCTACTACGAATGGCTGTATCAAAATAGGCATCTAAGGCAGAACCTTTTAACTGTTTATCGTGGTAAATTTTTGCAGTATTTTTTGTTTTAGCCGCTAAAGTAGAGGCAGCTGTTATTCCAATACCAATGGGCGTGTTGACTTCGTGCGCTATACCAGCCACTAAAGCACCGAGTGATGCCATTTTTTCCGATTCAACCAATTGTGCTTGAGTAGTTTTAAGATAATCAAGGGTTTGATAAAGTTCTTGATTCGCTTTTTGTAGTTTTAACGTTAAATCTCGAATACGTAAATGAGTAATGATACGTGCCAAAACTTCTTCGTGACGTATGGGTCTAGTAACATAATCCACACACCCAGCCTCAAATCCTTTGAGCTTATCTTTAGTCGTTTCCAATGCAGTCATAAAAATAACTGGAATGTCCTTGCCACTTTCAGTCGCTTTTAGACGACGACAAGTTTCAAAGCCATCTATACCTGGCATCATCACATCCAACAAAATAATATCGGGCTGAACAGATTGAACCATTTCTAACCCGATTTCACCATTTTGAGCAACTTCAATCTTAAAATCAACACTTTTTAAATGCTCAACTAATACTCTCAAATTAATGGAATTATCATCAATGATAAGGATAGTATAATCTTTAAAGTTAAGTAATTTTTTAGAATTTTCTACAATATGCATTTTTGCCCTCCGAAATAGACAATATATTAACTCATCAATTCATTCCCACTCAGAAAGAATAAGGTTAAAACTATTATGCTAAAAGAGCAAAATCCTGATGGGCAAAAATAATTATGTGACTGATGTTACGCACAATATTTAAAACTTTTAGAATAAATTCTAATACCAATTGGTTTTTAGGGAAGTACTAAGCTGGTAGCTTTTTTAATACAGTATAATGCTTGAAACAACAATATAAGTTTTTCTAGGCCAATTGGTATAAGGGGTTACACTTTATATCCTAAAGAACACGAAGATTTTTGATTTAGAATATTGACTGATGTTACGCAGATAGCGTCCAAATTGGAATGCAAAATTCATTTTGCTAACGAGAGTGCAGTGCGTAACATCAGATATTGATTAAAAATAGAAGATTTTTGCAATATGGGTAATTTCGGTATCCTTACTAAGGATTAAAACAGAAATAAACAATTATTTTCAAATATTTTCAGCAATTATTTTAAAGAAAAGAGGGAATTTTTCAAATTTAAAACACTTAAAAATTTTTGGCGAAGGCATTTAGAGACGAATTAACGTATCTGAGAATGGGTAATAAAGCCCCGTAGTACTCGTGCCATGAGGCTGTGCTTTAACTGAAGGGATTGTTCTAGCAACTGGATAGCATCTCCGAAATGTCCAGCACTAATTTGCATAATTGATTGATAAATAAGTTTTTCTGCTTGATGCTCAATGTTCAATGGCATCGACAAATTAGTGCCACAACGGGGACAAACAGGTATGTTAGATTTGAGACGCGCTCGACAAACAGGACAGCGTTCCATTACGACTCCAAATAGTAGAGAATGTCAGAAAGTTGTTCTATCGGTTCTTTCAAGGCAGTAAAATCTTCTTTAGCAATAGTATCATTGATAAGCTCAATCACATTGACCATATCTTCTCGATCTTCTGAGGATGCATTATCTAACATACGTTCCGCTTTTTCTACAAGCGCACGTGCTTGTACTACGGCATGATGAGTTTCAGTGTTTTGATCGATATCAATAATCTTTCTATCTTCACCAAATATTTCTTTGATACGTTCCTTGGCAGTTTCCATTTCACCTTTTTCAAATCGTGAAATAGCGTTATCAATGGTGATTGATTTCTGAAGGTTGGTTATTTTTTCTATCGCTGACACATGCAAGATGCCATCTAAATCCAATTCTAATTTAATGAGAATTGGGTTACCCTGTGTTGCTTCACTTAAACCTTCTACCAAAAATTCACCAATTTGAATATTATTAAGCGCATCCTGCTCTTCACCCTGAAAAATACGCACTTCTACTTTTTCTTGGTTATCTACCATCGTGTAGAAAACTTCCGTCTTAGTAAGCGGTAGTGAACTGTTTTTGTGGATAATCGGCACATACATGTAGGGATAAAATTCCCCATTAAGTTCACCAACAGCACTGGTACCATAAGTATAGGGGGTAACGTCGACTAAAACGGTGGATTTAGAGACATCATGTCCTCCAATCATCGCCGCTTGAATAGCAGCACCAGCAGCCACGCAAAGATCGGGATCGACTTCGGTACGAGGTTGTAAGTGAAATTCTTCTTTTAATCGACGGCTGACAAGGGGAGTACGGGTACTACCACCAACCAATAGAATTTCATCAATATCGGCAGTAACCAAATTCGCACCTTTAAAGGCAATGTGTACAGCTTCTAAGGTTTCGTCGATATAGTCCATGATCATTTCTTCATAATCATGTCGATCTAATTCTAACGATAGATGAATAGGTGTACCTTCTTGTTCTTCTAGGTATTCCTCCTCAATCATTACATAAGGTTCGTCAGACAGCTTCTGTTTAGCAATTTCAGCTACCCGATTGATACGTGCCATTGCTTTTCGTGATTGTTGGAGGTCTATTTCTGATTTTTCTTGGAGATGCTTAACAATGTGATCAACGATTTTTTGATCAAAATCATCCCCCCCTAATTGGTTGTTACCATGACTAGCAAGGACTTCTACTACATCGTCCTCAATGCCAACGATTGAAACATCAAAGGTACCACCTCCCAAATCATAGACTAAAATACGTTTATGGGCTTTCTGTTCTGCTTCATAAGAGAGAGCGGCTGCGGTAGGTTCATTGATCATTCTAACAACTTCTAACCCAGCAATTTCACCAGCTTCCCGGGTGGCTTGCCGTTGCGCGTCAGAAAAATAAGCGGGAACAGTAATAACTGCTTTTTGGACAGGTTCTCCTAAATAAGCTTCAGCGATTCCTTTAAGATGCTTTAGGATCATGGCAGAAATTTCTTGGGGAGTATAAGATTGTTCTGCCATTTTTACTTTAGCTTCTTCCCCCATTTTGCGTTTGATTGATTTTACTGTACGCTCAGGGTATAGCACATATTGATTTTTAGCAGGTTCTCCCACCAAAATTTCGTCTTTTTCACTCATACCTACAAAAGACGGTAGAATCTTGCGTCTTTCATCTTCAATCACTGTCACTTTATTATCTTTAAGGACAGCAATTTCTGAGTTAGTGGTACCTAAGTCGATACCAACAATGACTTCGCTCATTTATGTTTCCAGTTATTTTTTAGTTATCATCAAAAATTGGGAATGGGTAATAAGCTACATCAAAAACTTATATTCCCTTTTCCAAAAAATAAAATTTTTCGTCAAACATTAATTCTTATTGACTTTTACTTCAGCATGACGAAGTACTTCATCTTTCCACAGAAAACCTTTGCGTAATTCACCCGTTACTATTCCGTTTTCTACATCTGGTTGAGAGTCAATTTCCACGGCTCGCATAGAATGCGGATCAAGTGACTTATTCAATACTTCCAAGGGATATACTTGATAACTGACTAATAACTGATCAAGCCGTCGCAATGTCATAGCTTGACCTTCTTGCAGTCCTTGAATAAAACGGATATCTCGTTTACAGAAAAGTGACCATGGAGAGGGTTTATAGTTGTTAAGTGTTGTTACCCCCGCTTCTAAGCGATCATACACTTCCAAAAATTCAAGTAATAGAGATCGTGTGATTTCACGACGTTGGGCATGCTTATCATGACGGCAATTTTCTAATTCTTTGGTTAATTCTTCTTGACTGGATTGCACTGTTTCAAAAGTGCCTTTGAACACATCTAAGGCCGATTTTACTTGACGTGATTCCAGTTTGACTTCGTTACGTAGTGCTGCTAACTCGGTAAATAGAGAAAATATATCTGTTTTTTTTGTATCATTTTCGTAATATTCTACCGGGTAAGTCTTTAAATAAGAGCGGAATTGTTCCACTAACCTTTCTTTGCTAAATTCATCCATAGTGTATCATTCTCAAATCAAAATTCATCCCTTTCAAAGGAAGCTGCCAATATTTTTAATATGGTTTTTTGGCTTTTATAAAAATACATCTTAGTAACATAACACAACCAAGTCAATAAATTTCCAGATTTTTATATTATTATGGTAAATTTAAGATAAGTGATGAAAATATGACATTCTCAAATTTTAGTATTAGTTAATATCTTTATTAATCAATATAAAATACTAATTATAATTTATAATAATGAATTATCTTTTTTGATTTAATAACTATTAATATTAGTGATTTAGGACAA
>JAUCGK010000325.1 GCA_030378085.1 Candidatus Parabeggiatoa sp. HSG14 | reverse complement strand
ATTTATTGATTTACTTGAAATGAATTTTTATAAACAGAATAAAATAAATGACTTAAATTAATATATTCCTCCAGAAAAGTTTTGTCTTTGATGAAAACCTAGCAAGTTTGGCACGAAACTTTTATGGGCTATTAGTGTCTATATTGTCTATTCTGAAAATAGGATGACCAAATTTAATTTTTTCGGTTTTTATTGAGATGCACAAATTAAGGCATGGCATTTATAAAACGAATGATTCGTACTCATTTTGAATTGAATTTCATGTTACGTTGTTACAAAGTATTAAAATGAATATTGAATTCCAACCACAAGAATATATAAGATAAATTTTGGACTCAAAGACATGTACAAAATAAATCATGGATTCCAAATTTACTGCTAATAAAAGAATTGCTCTCATTCACTCACTTTTTTGGTTTTTAGTTTTTTGTATTTATGGATACTAAAAAAAAAGGCACGTTACTTATCGTAGACGATACACCTGCTAACTTAAAAATACTTTTTACCTATTTGCGTGATCTCAATTTCAAAGCACGGATTGCCCAAAATGGTAAAAATGCACTTAAACAAGTAACTAAGGTACCCCCTGATCTTATTTTACTTGATGTAATAATGCCTGAAATGGATGGATATGAAGTTTGTCGTTGTTTAAAGGTTAACCCTAAAACACGTGACATTCCTGTGATTTTTATGAGTGCATTAAATGAAACAGTGGATAAAGTAAAAGGCTTTGAAATAGGTGCTGTTGATTACATTACTAAACCTTTTCAACCAGAAGAAGTTTTATCTCGTATCAATGCACATCTGACTTTAAGAAAGTTACAAAAAACACTTGAGCAAAAAAACGAGGTATTACAACAAAAATTTAGAGATTTGACAACACTTTACGAAGTTTCTCAGGGATTTTTAGGTCAAATGAACGAAGAAACAACGTTGGTTCATATCGTTAAGGATATTGTTGAACGCTTTGAATTAAAAATGGCTTGGGTAGGATTAGTTGTTAAAGAAGATTTTGAAGTTCATCCGATGGCTGTTTATGGTGAAGAAAATGATTATTTGAAATCTATCTATATCACTTGGGATGACAGTATTACAGGGCAAGGAACCTGCGGTACAGCTATACGTACAACCAAACCTTTGGTTAGCAATAGGATTGACACAGCACCCGACTTCGCACTTTGGCGAGCCAGTGCGCTATTACGTGGTTATTGCTCTTATGCAGCATTACCTCTCTGTTATAGCAATGAAGTATTGGGTGTACTCAACCTTTATGCTGCTGAACCAGATTATTTTACACAAGAAAAACTTCAAATTCTTCAGTCGTTTGCTAATCTAGCCGCTATGGCTTTGGTAAAAGCACGATTATTTGATCAAGTACAGCACTACACTGATCAGTTAGAACAACGTGTTGCTCAGCGAACTTCAGAACTACAAAAGACTAACGAACAACTTCAACGAGAAGTCTCAGAACATCAACGAACTGAAGCAATACTTAAGCGTTTTTTGGATATTTTGGAAGCAACGCCAGATGTTGTTTGGATGGCTGACAAAAATGGAAATACATTTTTCCTTAATCGTGCGGGTAGAAGAATCAAGGGGTTTCGTGATGATGAAGATATTTCAAAGGTTTCCATTTCTAGCTATCATCCAAAGCATATCGCAAAACGGATTATTAATGAAGGATTACCTGCTGCAATACACGATGGTTTTTGGGCTTATGAAACCACTTTATTGAGTTGTGAAGATCATGAAATTCCAACCCTACAAGTCATTATTGCTCATAAATCGTCCAGTGGGGAAGTTGAATATTTTTCTAGCATTGCCCGCGACATCACAGAACGTAAACGCACGGAAGAAAAATTAGCACAAGCTAAAGAGGCGGCTGAAGTTGCTAACCGATCCAAAAGCGAATTTTTGGCAAGCATGAGCCATGAATTCAGAACACCTCTTAATGGTGTTTTAGGTTTCGCCCAACTTCTTAAGTACGATAAAACGCTCAATTTTGAACAAATTGATGCCATTGATACCATTGAACAATCAGGCAATCATTTATTGATTTTGATTAATGATATTTTAGACTTGTCCAAAATTGAAGTGGGAAAAATGGAATTAGATTCAGAAGGATTTTCGTTGTTTGATTTTCTCCAAAATGTTGTAGAAATTATTCGTTTCCGTACTAAAAAAGCAAACCTTGATTTTGTTTACGAAGTATTATCTCCCTTACCTATTATGGTGAAAAACGATGAAATCAGGTTACGCCAAGTGCTTATCAATTTACTTGGCAATGCTGTCAAATTTACCAAGCAAGGTAAAGTAAGCTTTAAAGTAGGTGTTATAGGAAATGGAAACAAGTTTATTCTGGATAAAGAATTATCAAGTTCTCATTTTAACCTCCAAAATTTAAAAATTCGGTTTCAAATTGAAGATACAGGATCAGGTATTGCCCCTGAACAATTGGAAGCTATTTTTCAGCCTTTTCAACAAGTTGGAGAATACCGATATTTAACTGAAGGACCAGGATTAGGGTTAGCTCTTAGCAAGAAGTTTTTAGAGATAATGGAGAGTAAGCTCAAAGTCAAAAGTGTTCTTAATCAAGGCAGTACCTTTTGGTTTGATCTCACCGTATCTGATGATGTGGAAAAATGGTTGTCCGTTGAACAACTATTGTCAGCGAATAACAAATGAGGTCAGTGAAAAGTGAAAGGTGAAAGTAAACAGTATATACTCTGAACGTTCAAATTTTCGGATTTAAGACCTGACAGGTTTTCAAAACCTGTCAGGTCTGGCGTGCATTTTTAGTATATTCTCATAATCCGAAAACCTGAACGTCTGAAGTATATTATACTTCAAACATTCAGGTTTTCGGTTTTTATCGTTATTTTGAAAATCTGAAATCTTGAACGTTTTGAATATATCAAGCAATATCAAAATTAAACAGTTCCTCTCCTAAATCCCGAAAAAGGAATAATAATTTATGTGCGGTATTATTGGCGCAGTAGCAGAACGCGATGTTGTGCCTATTCTTATTGAAGGCTTAAAACGTCTCGAATATCGTGGCTATGATTCAGCAGGTTTAGCCATTATTGATTATCAAACTTATGAACTAGAAAATCAACGTGTTAAAGGTAAAGTACATAATTTAGAAAAAAAAATTAAAGAAACGCCTTTATCTTCGCCGATTGGCATTGCTCATACACGTTGGGCGACACATGGTAAACCTAGCGTGGAAAATGCTCACCCGCAAATTTCTAGGGAGACTATTGCTGTTGTGCATAATGGCATTATTGAAAATTATTCTCAATTGCGCCAACAATTAGAAAAATGTGGCTATGATTTCAATTCAGAAACAGATACTGAAATTATAGCCCATCAAATTCATTATTATCTTGAAGATGGAAAAAATTTGTATGCTGCTGTTTTAGAAACTTTGCAAGTTCTTGAAGGCACGTATGCGATAGGCGTTGTTAGTGCGCTTGAACCAGATCGTTTATTGGCCGCACGGTGTGGAAGTCCTTTAGTAGTAGGTATTGGTATTGGCGAATATTTTATTGCTTCTGATGTCGCCGCTTTAATCCCAGTGACTCAACGAATAATTTTTTTGGAAGATGGTGATATTGTTGATCTAAAACGCAATCACATCAATATAACAGATTTATGGGGTAATCCTGTTAAACGCTTTGAACTGATGAGCCAGTTACAGGCGGATGCTGTTGAACGTGGTGAATACCGTCACTATATGCACAAGGAAATTTTTGAGCAACCGCAAGCTATTATAAACACACTTGAAGGTCGTATTCATAATGGACGGATATTGGAAGCTGCATTTGGGCCTCATGCACACCATTTGTTTGAAAAAATTGAGGCTGTTCAAATTGTTGCTTGTGGCACCAGTTATCATGCTGGGCTGGTGGCTCGCTATTGGATTGAAACGCTTGCTAAGTTGCCTTGTTCTGTTGAAATTGCCAGCGAGTTTCGCTATAGGCAACCACTCACTAATCCGAATGCGTTGGTTGTCACCTTGTCTCAATCTGGTGAAACGGCTGATACACTTGCAGCAAAGTATGAAGCGAAACGTCTCGGTTTTGGCCCTAGTCTCGCAATTTGTAATGTGCCGGAAAGTTCATTAGTACGTGCCAGTGATATGGTATTAATGACACACGCAGGGCCTGAAATTGGTGTTGCCTCTACCAAAGCATTTACCACCCAGCTATTATCTTTATTAATGTTAACGGTAATACTAGGTCGTCATCATGGGATGACTGCTAAAAAAGAAGAAGAAATTGTTACCGCCCTACTTTCTTTGCCCCGACAAATTGAAAACGTATTAAAGCTCAATGATCAAATTGAACAGTTAGCAGAACAATTTGCCAATAAGCGTCATGCCTTATTTTTGGGCAGAGGGATACATTATCCAATAGCGATGGAAGGGGCATTGAAACTCAAAGAAATTTCTTATATCCATGCCGAAGCTTACCCGGCGGGAGAACTGAAACATGGACCCCTTGCTTTGGTGGATGATGAAATGCCAGTTATTGCGGTAGCACCCAATGATGCTTTGCAGGAAAAATTGAAATCAAATTTGCAGGAAGTTCATGCGAGGGAGGGACAATTATTCATTTTTGCGAATCAGCGTGCTATTATGCAAACCTCTGAATATATAAAAGTGATTGAATTAGGGGAAATTAATGAAATAATTTCACCCATTGTCTACACAATTCCTCTACAATTATTGGCTTATCATGTTGCGTTGATTAAAGGTACTGATGTCGATCAGCCTAGAAATTTGGCTAAATCGGTAACAGTGGAATAATAAAAATGGAGTCCAAAGCTTTAGCTTTGGATATCCTACCAAACTAAAGTTTGGCCTCCCTAATTCTTCACCCTTGTTATATTCCAGCGATTTCACAGGTGGCTATTTATGTTTAACCTATGTATCAACCTCTTATAAAACGATAAATTCTGACTATACCTTTTCAACAAAAAAAAGTTATAGTCGATAAAAATATCAACAATTGTTGACATGTTGTATTATATGTGTATAATATTGGCATGAAAGCTAAAGATGTCCTAAGAATCATGGGAATTACCCGAACCCATTTAAGTCGGTTGGTAA
>JAUCGK010000324.1 GCA_030378085.1 Candidatus Parabeggiatoa sp. HSG14 | reverse complement strand
GATGTTTGGTTCCACCCGTGTACGGGGGGTTAGGGGGGTATCCCCAAAATCTGTTACAATCAGCAAAATTTCATTTTGCACTACTCTGGTATTCACTTTTGAAGTACAGTGCGTAACATCAGTAATTAAATTCATAACAGTTATTTCGTTCATTATTTGTATCTTTAATTTTCAAAATCTAATTTTTATTCTAATGGCATAACACGATAAGTTCAGAGGTCAGATGCGTATGACAAGTCCCCTCCTCAATTTAAGGAGGGGATTTAGGGGAGGTCAATCGGGAAACGCTATAAATTATGCTCTCCCGTAAGAATGTGACAAGTGTTGTAATTTCCCATTTACGCCTGTGGAGAGTTGATTCCAGTCAAACCGCCAACGCCAATTTCCTTTTGATACGCCTGGTGTGTTCATACGATGGTTGCCATCCAAAGCTAATACGTCTTGCATTGGGACAACGGCTATTTTTGCTTTTGATGCAAATGCAGATTCAACTAAAGGCCAAGGCATATCGTGTGGTGAAGCGTGTAGATATTCACACACATGGTGTTGGAGATGCCCTGGTATTTCTCGGAACCATCCCAAGGTTGTATTGTTATCGTGGGTTCCCGTATATACTACACAATGTTCAATATGATTATGTGGTAAATATGGATTTTCATGACCTCCTTCAAAGGCAAATTGCAGAATCTTCATACCAGGTAAGTTGAATCTCTCACGCAGCGCAGTCACTTCATCTGTAATAATACCTAAATCCTCAGCAACTAATGGCAATCCACCTTCTTCTGGTGAGAGTTCTTGTAACTTTTCAAATAAAAGATCACCTGGTACTTTTATCCATTCACCTTCAATGGCTATTTTACAATGGGCAGGAATTGCCCAACTCGCTTCAAATCCCCGAAAATGGTCAATCCGTGCCACATCAAATAAGAGGGAAGCACTTTTTAATCGGGCTATCCACCATTGGAAACCGTTTGATTTCATGTAATCCCAGTTATAATGTGGATTTCCCCAACGTTGCCCTGTTTCTGAAAAATAATCGGGAGGAACGCCAGCAACAATAGTGGGTTGACCGTTTTCATTCAGTAAGAAATTTTCACGATTTGCCCAAACATCTACGCTATCTTCAGCGACAAAAATAGGAATGTCACCAAATAAATAGACACCCCGTTTATGGGCGTATTCTCTGAGATTGTGCCATTGGCTAAAAAACACAAATTGCTCAAAGCGATGTTGTTCGATAACTTCTGATAACCGTTGTCGTGCTTCTTCCAATGCGTGAGGATGACGATCACGTAATTCAGTTGGCCATCCCCACCACCCTGAGCTATCTCTTAATTCACAAAGACGTGCATTTAAAGCATCATGGTGTTGAATTTCTTTTATTGCTTTTAAACAGTCAACTTTGAGGGTTTTGAGATATTCAGCTTGTAAAACACGAAAAAGCGCGTAATCTTCTAACCAATGTGCATTTTCTTTGATAAATGTGGCATAAGCTGCTCGCTCAGTTTCATTGGCATTTTTTTTAAAACCACTCCGTGCTTCTTTTAAACGCGCATAACGATAATGTATACCAATATCATCTATATTGGGCGGGCAGAAACCGTCTTTAAACGGACTATGTTCAAGTCTATTGGCTAAGTCGATTTTTTCGACATTTTCTTGATGCCACCCTTGTTGAGTGAGAAGTTGTAATTCATGTTCTAATGCTTGTTGAGTGGTAGGAGAAGAATCTTTCCGAAGCCATCCTTTTTGAACCAAATTCTCTAGGCTGATAAGTAAAGGATTTGCAGCATGTACCGAGCGAGCGCGATAGGGAGACAAATCATCATCTGGTGGTCCTAAAGGCAACATTTGCCATAAGGCAATATTGCAATCTGCGAGAAAATCAACAAAGCGGTAAGCATGTTGTCCTAAATCACCATTACCTGGTGTTTCTGGTAATGAGGTTGGATGCAACAAAACGCCCGCTTGACGTTTTTTAAAAAAATCATGGCTTGAACTCATGCACTATTCTCCTGTCCTCTACGCATTACACCACCAGTTGCAGGATCACCACCCCCATGAGTAAACGCATGACCTAAATATTCAGGTGGCGTTTCATCTAACAACCGATATAAATGAGCTAAGTGCAATCGATACAATCGGTCAAAATCATGCACAGCTTCTGTTGGATTATACCCACCAAACCACCAACACCAATCCGAGCCTTCACAAACTGCTAATTGACGTTCTGCGGCTTCTCGTTGTTTTGGCTCTAAACGTGGAATGACTTTATCAAAGACATGTTTTGCTTCAATTAACATTTGCCAACCACGATTTTTATCTTCATCACCTATCCATGTAGAAAAAGTCCCGTAAACCCAACTCCCTGCAACTAATGTTGGAAATTCAGCAACGCCAGCATCAAGACAACGCGAAAATGTGGTTAATTCCAATTCTGAATGCTCCGATAACTCTTTATAAAGCGCACTCAGAAAATAATAGGCATTTTCAGGATAATGCTCCCACGCATTTTCTCCATCAAGGATAATTGAAGTAACGTGCGATCCTGTTTGTGGTGCAGCACGAGCAATGTTTTCTAAATGATGTATCAAATTGGCAACGGCATCATCTGCATGCCATTTAGCAAATTCAAAGCCAATAGAATCTGAAAGATTATCATCGCGAAAAAAACAACGCACTGAACTCTTCGGCAAACAATAAGGGCGATGGGGAGATTGACGTTCTTGTCCCGCTTTTTTTAAGCTATTACGCAACACACTACCACCGCTGGCAACCCAATTCACATCAAATTCTTCCAAAAGGCGTACTGTGGTTTCGCTAACGCTACCTTCAGAAGGCCAACAGCCATGCGGTGTAAAACCAAAATGTTGTTCAAAAACTTTGAGACCTTGACGTATATGCCAACGCACTCGTTCTTTACCATCGGGATAGCAAGAAATACCGTTTAAATTAATATCAGGTTGTGCCTCGCGTGCCGAAAATGTATCAAGCAATAAAGGCATGATAGGATGTGCATAAGGGGTTACAGATAATTCGACTTGTCCACTTTCTGCCAATGCTTTATAACGGGGGACAATGCTCGCCAATAATTCACCAATAATTTCAAGCAATTGTCGCCGATCTTCATTACTGAACCCATGTTCTTTTTCGATTAAGGCTTTCACTCTGGGATCATTACGGCGCACGATTTCACCTAACCAAGCCAAGTGATACCACATCAATATATCAACAAAATATTGTTCACCTAAATAAGTGACGACTTTGGGATTTTGTTTAAATGACGCGACAAGTTCCACAAGTTCTTGATAAGGCTTAAAACGTTGAATCAATCGTTCTTCATTAGAACGCAAACACCGTTCAATTAATTCTAAACGCGCTTTTATAAGAGGCGATGTTTTCTTTTTTGTCGTTTGCTCATTTGACGGCTTATTTGACGAGTGATTTAAAAAAGGTACATGGGCAGGCTCACTGACTAATGCTGCCAATAAAGGATCATAAATGGGAGTGGCATCACGTAAAAATGCTTGAATTTGTGCCGCATAATCATCCAATTGTTCCAGCAAAGTGGGCGCAAAATTCACTACAGCACACGCTTTAGGAACAGCCTCTAAATGCGCCGCCATATCAATATAGTCTTTAATACCATGTAAATAAGTCCACGGCAATTGATATTGCTTTTTGTGCCAATCGTAATAAACAGGTTGGTGCATGTGCCAGCACATCACCACTTTCAATTTTTCCATAAATTAATCCATTTTTAGTGATCAGTTAGCAATTTTTTAGAGAACTAAAAAATTTCCTTAGGAATGAGGATTTTATAATTTCCAAAACTTGGAGTTGTCAAACCTGACAGGTTTTAAAAACCTGTCAGGTTTAGTTTAGGGTTTTATTAATCCTTATTACAAATTCTTTCTTTACAACCAACTTTTTTGGAGTTCAAGATTTATCTTAGAAAGTTGGAGCCCAAGATTTATCTTGGAAATCAAGACACCTCTGAGTTCTTATTTTAACAAATTCACAATTAAATACAATATTTTTGTCTTAAATAAAATATCCTTAAAAATTAATATATTATAAAATATACGCAAAATATGTTCTGATTATTATTGATTTGGGTACATTCCCATTTTCACAGTATTTTGTATGGAAGTCGTCATGTATGGAATTTTAATAAACAAGTGACTTTAGTAGTCGGTATTCGTTATGAAATTTTAAGTGATTTTGATGATGAATTTAGTTATTGCCTGGGTGCAACGAAGCAATTTGAATCTGGTTTCTATAGTAAATTACTTTATGGAACGGCTTTTCGTATTCCTTCTTATCGTAAATACTTAGATGTGTTAGCTTACAATGATGATTTATAGCGTTTCTCGATTGGATAAAGTACAACCTCCCCTAAATTCCCTCCTTAAAATTAAGGAGGGACTTGTACCTGACGCAATCGGGAAACGCTATATACAATCCTTGTAGTTTGGGTGTGATTGAAAGTGTAGTGTATGGAATGCTAATTTTTGGTTTCCAAAATAAATTTTGGACTCCATTAGACAGTTGGTTTTTCGTCCTAAAATTTATTTGGATGACTTGCCCATGCACTTTTAATCACACCCGTTGAAATGAGGGAGTAAACGTGATTGACTAAGGGAGGGAAACAACTATGGAGACAAGTACAACGAAACGCAGTGGCGGAACGCCCATTTGAAAAGCACACAACGAATAAAAACCTTTAACTACGTAGTTTAGGAACGTAGGGTGGGTAGGAACGAAGTGGAAACCCACCATTTAGTTAACTACGCTAAGGGAGGGAGACAAGTACAACGACTTTGAAAAGCACACAACGAATAAAAACCTTGAACTACAGGGATTGTATATAATAAAGGATTATTCCCAGGAACATTCAAAACTCATACACATACCTAAAACTAAAGAGTATTGAACTTCAATACCCTGATGTTTTAAATCCTTTATTATATACAATCCTTGTAGTTAAAGATTGTTAAACAAGCGTAGGGTGGGTAGAGCGACAGCGAAACCCACCATTATCGCTGTAATAATAATCATGTTTGATTTATCTAACTGATGTTACGCACTGCACTTCCAAAAGTGAATATTGGAGTGCA
>JAUCGK010000401.1 GCA_030378085.1 Candidatus Parabeggiatoa sp. HSG14 | reverse complement strand
ACAAAGGGTAAAATTGTTTTTAACGCAATAAAAGAGGAAGATAGCTTCGTTTTAAAATTAATATTACTTGATGATAGTATTCCAAAAGAGCTTATCAATGATAAGTTAAAAGCAGTTTTAAATCGTCTTATATTTAATCGTCTTTTTTCAAATGCCTTTTTATTACCGGCTGAGAGAACCGGTTTAAATTTATTTTATAAAGAATTGAGTAGCAAAAGAACAGCAGTATTTCATCACAAGATAATAAAATCAGATATCCATACACCAGAACTCATTAAAGATTTTATTGTCTCAAGATATTCGCAACCAATAGCGGATTATATTGATTTTTTAAATAATAGTTTTGAACTCAAAAAGTTTAATTCAGATTTTAAAGATTTAGCCATAGAAATTCAACAAAAGATATTAAATGGTCAATACATCGTTGAAACCGATGGCATTTACTTTATACCATACAATATACGCTCCCAGACAGATAATTTTAATCAAAAAATATCTTTACATCTGTCCTCATCTACAGTAAAAACATTTTTTTCACTGGTGTTTTATTTAGAACACTTAGCCAAAAAGGGAGAAACTCTCATCATTGATGAACCAGAACTTAATCTACATCCTGAAAATCAAAGAAAAATCGCAATCATTTTAGTCATGATTGCTAATCGTGGGATAAAAGTGATCGTAAGTACACATAGCGATTATTTCATAAGAGAAATAAATAATTTAATCATGTTAAAAGCGGAGTTTCAATCCAAAACCGAGATTATGCAAAATTATGGATATAGTGAAAATATGCTAATCTCAGATCAAAACGTGAAGGCTTATCTATTTGATGATAATGGTATCAAATTAATGGAGATGGATAGTAAAGAGGGAATTATTGCCAATACTTTTGATAATGTCATTAACAACTTAAATAATGTAAGTGATGATATTTACTATCAAAAAGAAGCAGATTTAGAAAATGCATGAGTTACTCACTAATCTTTCTAATATAATCAACCCCAATTTAGTTATACCAATTATTTCTAAAGAAATTACAATAAATGAAATTAAAAATGAGAGTGGTTACCAAAAAGTTATTTTGAAATTAACCTCTAAAAATATTTTTGCTTTCTCACTTGATTATCAACTTCAAAATAGATGTAAAATGTTTCCTTTTTTTAATCAATGAATAATAATTTGAGGAACATATTTTGGCTAAAACAATATTAGTTACAGGTGCTACAGGGTTTATTGGACAACATGTCATTAAACGATTAAAAAAAGAGAAATTTAAGGTTGAAGGTATTTCGCGTCATGGTGGTATTATTGAAGACTTACCAATTGATGCTGTTGATTTGGCAAATGATACTCAATTTGAAGATTGGCGACAAGACAAAAAATTTGCAGCAATTATTCATTTAGCAGCAGATATTCCCAAACAATTAACTGGTTTAGTGGCAGAAAAAAGTTTCAAAACAAATATTTCATCAATGTTGAATATTTTAAAATTAGCACATCATTCTAATAGCCACATTGTATATGCATCAGGTACTTCTGCATATGGGGTAAAGGGAAAAGAAGACAATCCATTATTAACAGAAGAACATAAACCTTATCCTGATGAGCTTTACTATACGAGCAAATATGTGGGTGAAATTTTGTGTGAACAAGAAAGACGAAGTAGAGGATTATCTTACACGAGTTTACGAATAGCGGCACCTTATGGCCAAGCCTGTAAACATAACACAGTGATTAACATTTTTCTAAAAGCTGCACTTGAATCAAAAAATTTAACTTTGTATGGTTCTGGAAAACGAACGCAAGACTTTATTTACGTTGATGATGTTGTAGAAGCTATTTGTCTAGCTTTGTCAAAACACACTTATGGGGTATTTAATATCGCTAGTGGTATACCAGTGTCAATGAAGACTTTAGCTGAAAGTGTTCTTGAAGTTGTGCCAAATTCGTCTTCACAAATTGTTTATAGTGGCAAGCCAGATCCACAAGAAAATTATAGGGCTATTTTTTCAATTGAAAAAGCACGTCAACAATTAGGTTGGTTGCCTAAAATTGGCTTGCTCCAAGGGTTGCAGCTTACAATGGAATTTTTGCAGGAGAAATATTCTTGTTAATTGGGCTTATTTCCGATATTCATGCGAATGTTTATGGATTACAAGCGGCTATTAGAGCGATTCAAAAAGCGAAAGCCGATTTAATTATCTGTGCCGGTGATATTGTTGGGTACTATCCCTTTGTTAATGAAACAATAGATTTATTAAAACAGGAAAAAGTTTTTTGTATTAAGGGAAATCACGATGCTATCCTTATAGGAGAACAAATAGTAGAAAAATCTCGTTGGCACGATTATATGCTAGATTATACGGTAAAAGTCATAAAACAGGACAATTTTAATTGGTTACGTAAATTACCACTTTTTCTTGACCTAAAATTAAAGGGACTGTCAATTGAAGTTTATCATGGTAGCCCGTGGGCTTTACTGACAGAATATATTTACCCTGACCATAATAATTTTCAAAGATTTTCCAGTTTAACAGCAGTAGATTATGTCATTTTAGGGCATACACATTGGCCTTTATTTTATCAAATAAACAAGGTGACAATAGTCAATCCTGGATCATGTGGACAACCTCGCGATTATAAACCTGGGGCTTGCTATGCTCTATTATCAACAGAAAAACGTCAAGTTAGTTTCCATCGTGTATCTTATGACATTGAACGAGTAATTGATAAGTTACAAACTTTAAAGTTTAACCAAAAATTTATAGATATCCTTCAAAGGACACATTGAGAGAATTAATTATGACAAATCCTGAAAAAGAAGTAAAACAGGTGTTAGAAGCCAATATTGCATTTCATTCAGCACTCGCTGATACGTATAATGCAGATCAACCCCATTTTAAATCTGAAAATATCAATAGAGTTGAGCATCTATTGGCTGATATGGCTGCTAAAACAGGAGGAGGGAGTTTATTGGATTTGGGGTGTGGAACTGGCTTTATAATTGATATTGCAAAGAAATATTTTCAACGGGTTGTAGGGGTGGATATTACTCAAGCAATGCTAAATCAAGTAGATACCTCTGATAGTCAAGTGGAACTTTATCTTGCTGATACAGGTAATGTGCCATTACCTGACAATGAATTTGATGTGTGTACAGCGTATGGTTTTCTGCACCATTTACATGATCTTCGTCCTACTTTGAATGAAGCTTATCGTTGTCTACGTCCTGGTGGACTTTTTTTCTCAGAATTGGATCCTAATTACTATTATTGGTGGTTAATGGATAACTTAAAAGATCGGAACGATTTAACAGGAATAGTTGAACGTGAAGTGAGATCGGTTGTTTCTATATCGGAAGATGTTGCTACAAATATTGGCTTATCTCCTGAAATTGTGTCTCTAGCCGAATTTCAAAAGGTGAAAAAGGGAGGGTTTGAAGCTGATAAGATTACCTCACTTATGAAGGAAATAGGTTTTTGTTCAATAAACTATCGTTATGAATGGTTTTTAGGACAAGGAAAAGTATTTCATCAACAATCAGTAACAGATGCACAAGTCATTGAAGAATTTTTACGTGAAGCGTTACCTGCAACAAGACATCTTTTTAAATACATTTCTTTTTATGCTGAAAGGTAATTAACTATGATAAAGAAAATCCCTGTACTGGTTACAGGCGTGGGCGGTGGCGGAAATGGCCACGAACTTGTCAAGACGTTACGCTTAACAGAGAGATATAGACTTATCGGTGTAGATATGGCAGAAACAAGTTTTGGCTTGTTCGATGTGGATGAGGCATATACTGTGCCACCTGCTTCAAATCCACTTTATATTGATACTTTGCTAGATATTTGTAAGAAACGGCAAGTCAAAATTTTAATGAATGGTTCAGAACCAGAACTCAATGTTATTTCAAAAAATAAAGAATGTTTTTTAAGTGCGGGTGTATTGCCACTAATTAATACAGCGAATGTTATTGAACTAGGTTTAGATAAATGGGCTACGATAACCTCTCTTAAAAAACATGGTTTTTGTGTTCCTGAATCATTGTTAGTACAAACAGAAGCCGAAATTCCCAAAAATTTTATTTTACCCACTGTTATTAAACCAGTCGTTGGAGGTGGTGGTTCTAATAATACATTTGTGGTACAAGATTATGATGAATTAGAATTTGCATGTCGTTATTTAATACGACAAAACAAGAGTGTATTGTTGCAAGAGTATGTGGGTACCCCAAATGACGAGTATACAGTTGGTATATTACACACGCTAAATGGTGAACTTATTGACTCAATTTCTCTTCGCAGACATATTTTAAGTGGGTTATCTAATCGTATTAAAGTAAAAAATCGTACAGAGCGTACTGAACTATCTCCCATTTTGGCAATCTCATCTGGTATATCACAAGGTGTTATTGAGAATTTCCCTGAGATACGTCAAGGATGTGAGGCAATTGCTACAGCGATTGGTTCAAAAGGTCCTCTTAATGTACAATGCCGCTTTGTAGATGGAAAATTGTACCCATTTGAAATTAATCCACGTTTTTCAGGAACGAGTTACATAAGAGCATTGGCAGGTTTTAATGAGCCAGATATACTAATCCGCCACCACCTTTTGGGTGAAACATTACCTCATAAATCGGTAAACTATAAGTTTGGGTATGGGATACGTGGATTAACAGAACGCTATATAACCGAATTACAGCCTGTTCAACCGTGGTTAAAAACTCCCTCTTTTTAAATGTTTAAAGGCTCAATATAAATTGGTAGTGTTTAAAGATGGGTACTGGGGTCGAAAGGGAGTGCTTAAATTTCAAGCAGTCCAGGTAGGTAATAAATCGGGAGCATTTACAAGTTGGTGATTTGTTATTTTGCTGCGATGATACGCTTTATTCTTGCTACCAATAAAATGTCATCAATTAATTTTTATGTTGCAATATATGTATTTTATTTAATCCCGTAACTCATTGCTTTTAATCAATCCCATTCAACTACCCCAGTGTTCGTTAAATTAATTTATGACTTTTAGATACCAACTTATAAATATCATGAGAAAAAAACCAATTTTGGAGATCATTTTAATAAAAATGAGGTGAAAATGACTAAGAGTCAATATTTTTCTTTATCTGGATATAGGAAATTTATTTCACATGCTAAAAAGACATTACGTGTTGCTGAAATAGATGAACATGACTTTGGCCTTATCCTTAGACATGATGTTGATTTATCATGGGATATGGCTTATCAAATGTCTAGGGTGGAAAAAGAATTGGGTGTAGTTTCTACTTACTACGTGTTGTTGACTTCACCCTATTATAATCCTATGACGAGAGAAGTGAGAGAACAAGCTGAGCAAATGCTAGAAGAAGGATTTGAAATTGGCCTACATTTTGACCCTGAAGTTTATGATTGTGGAGATGAACAATGTTTAATAGAACGATTAGAAAATGAAGTTAATATGTTAGAATCTCTATATGGTTTTAAGATACAGTCTTATAGTATGCATAATCCGTCAAAACATGGAAAATTTATTAAAATAAATGGATTGATAGATGCATACAGAGCAGATATTTTCAACGAGGAAAGCTATATTTCAGATTCTTGTTTTTCTTTTCGAGGGAAAACACCTGAAATAATGATAGAAAAATCAAAACAACAATTAGTATGTTTACTAACTCATCCAATACACTATTTTGCCCAAGAGAAAATTTCATATCAAATTCCACTTGAACGTGTGGTTATTAATTACTTTTATAAATTGCATACAGGTTTGAAAGTTAATCCAACGTATGCAAGTCAATTTCAACAATATGACAGCTTATGGGAAAGGCTATTTGAAGAATATTTGAATGGTTAGCAGTACTATTGAAATTGCGAATTTTTATAACTAACAATTTAATTTTTATAACAATATTATCAATTTCGTTTAAGAAATGTGGAAAAATAAAATACCAGTTATTCCTCCCTTAAAAAAAATTTAGGATATACTATTTTTCCACAACTCCTCTAATCACCTTATTTTTAATTGAAGATTAAGAAAATAAATTATGGAAGTCAACATTCTTGGATATGGACTCATAGCAAAGCAAATTATTTCGCTTTTTTTTGTTGCAGGATATAGTGTTAATATTTACAATCACAGAGAAATAGATTTAACTCTCGTGAAAAAAGAAATCAAAAAAGTCAGAAGGTATTTTACAGATTGTAAAGAAGGAAAATTGGTATCAATAAAACATATTGAGTCTTTACCAACAACGTCTATTACAATTGAGGCTATTATTGAGGAACTTTCAATAAAAAGAAAATTTTACAGAAAAATTAGACAAAACAACAACAATAACTATTACACGAATAGTTCATCATACTCTCCAGATGAAATTGGAGATGATGTGAGTGTTTTGCATTTTTATAACCCTGTGACACATGTTAGGTTAATTGAATATTACGATCAAGATGGTTTACATAGTCTTCAACCTTGGGTTGAATTTTTGAAGAATAACAAATTTGATTTTTTAGAAGTGAACAAAAATAGAGGATATCTTGGAAACTATTTACTGTTTCAAGAAATATCTAATATCTTTAAAGCAATAGAGTTATATGGTTACAAAGTAGAATCTATCCATACGCTTTACAAAAATCTTTATCACAATATGGACATCTTTGCAATCATAGATGTAATTGGTGTTGATGTGTGCTACAGCATTTTAAAAAACTTGAGTGAAGTATATCAAGAAATATATGTTCCTAAGACACTCGAAATAGCAGTACAAAAAGGGATTTTCGGAAAAAAGAACAAAACTACAATATTATCGTGTTTATAAATATAGTAAAACGCAATAAATTTTACGATATTATTGATAGTTTTCTAATTCTTTCAGTGATTTTATTTGTAGTCAAAAAAAATTTTAGTTTTGGTTGAATATGTTGAATATTTTGTAATATATTGGTAATGCTTTAGTATCCAAAACTCTTAAATAATTGATTTAAAACTATTTTGAGAAATATTTATAATGATTAGTGCTATTGAAATTACAAATTTTTTGGAAGAAATAGGACTGTTGAACAGATGGAATACAGTTTCTACTTCAGTAAAAGGCGTGTCTTCTTTAGAAAATCAAAAAGATGATACATTGTCTTGGTTAAAGTTAAATACTTATGATCTCAATCAACTTCGCTGTACGATATTAATTGTTAAGGAAAAATCCAATATTTCTTCTGATTCCATAGCAATTATTAAAACGCCTGATCCTCGTAAAGCATTTGCAAAAGTTGTAAAAAATTTTTTTGCTACTGTCAACACAGGATATATCAGTCCATCAGCAATACTTCATAAATCATCTGTATTAGGACACAATGTTACTATAAAAGAAAATGTGGTTATTGGGGCAAATTGTAAAATTGGGGATGATGTTATACTTCATCCAAACGTTACCTTATATGATGGTATAACAATAGGTAATCAGGTAGAAATACATGCTGGTTCTATTATTGGACCAGATGGATTTGGATATATAAAAAATAACGATGGTACTTATGAAAAAATGCCTCATCTTGGCGGGGTGACAATAGAAAATGACGTTGAAATAGGGGCTAATACTATTATAGATAGAGGCACTATTGATGATACCCATATTGGAAAAGGGACAAAAATAGATAATCTGTGTCACATTTCCCATAACGTTGTCATTGAAGAACAATGTATGATAGCTGCTGGTGTAATAATTGGAGGCTCTGTGAAGATTGGGAAAGGTTCAACTATATGGATAAATTCTTCTTTAAGAGATGGTATAAAAATAGGAGAAAATGGGATTGTATCCTTTGCTTCAGCAGTGGCAATTAAAAAAGTACAGAATAATACACAAGTAACTGGTGTTTATGCTGAATTACATAAAGAATATTTACAAAAAAGGAGAATAATCAGTAAAATGATAAAAGTTCAAAAGAATTGATAGGCAATCACATTACAGATTTCTGCAGGGTAGTCAAAGTAGTGGTGAAGTTTTAATATATTGATTTAGTTATAATTTTAAACCATAACCACTATATATTGCAGAACTATCCAACAATTTAGGATTTTAGAATGAAAAAAAGTGTCTCAGTTGTTGTTATGACATACAACGAAGCTAACAGTTTAAAGAACGTTATCATTGAAGTATTGGATATGTTAACTCAATTAAATTGTCAATACGAAATTATCATCGTGGATGATGGCAGTACAGATGGTAGTAGCGAAATAGCTGAGAAATTGGCAACTAAATATCAAGAGGTGCGAGTAGTTCACCATGGTATTAATCTTGGTATAGGTGGAGTATATCGAACAGGTTTTACTGAGGTAAAAAATGATATAGTAACTTTTATGGCAGCTGATGGACAATCTCTCGCAGAAGTACATTTTAATCAATTTTTACCATTACTTGATGAATATGATATGGCACTTGGCTGTCTACCACGGCGTGATGCTTCTGTTCTTAGTAAATTTTTTGCGTGGGGTGAAAAACAATTTTTTCGTGTATTATTTCCAGGCGTTCCAAAACCGGAAGGCCCTTTTATGTTTAAACGAAGATTATTGGATGAAATTCATTTAATTTCGATGAACGATACTAATCGAGGTTGGATGGTCGTATGGGAATTAATTATTCGAGCAAAGTATCAAGGATACAAGTTGATTACTGTGTCTACCAAAAGTGGTAAACGTACTCATGGTAAATCTAAGGCAAATACATGGACTAATGCCATTACTATGATATTTGTTGCTATCATATTTAGAATGAAATTCAAAAGATAAATAGATGATACTAATGATTTTTAAAAGAGTTAACTGGAAACTATGGCTAGGCATTTTTATCAGTTTAATTGCGTTGATAATTGTTTTTCACCGTGTAGAGTGGGATAAGTTAAGTAATGCACTTTTACAAGTCAACCTTGGGTTCGTTTTATTGGGTATTTTCAGCTTAACGTGTGAGCTTATTATACGGGCTGTACGTTGGCGAGTTTTACTATATCCTTTGGGAAAGTTTCATTTGAAGGATTGTTTTATTTTTTACATGATTGGTTATATGTCTAACCTACTTCTTCCATTCAGAGCAGGTGAAATCATTCGTCCTTATTTGTTTGGACAAAAGAAAGGTATTGCCAAGAGTGCAGTTCTTGCAACCGTTGTCGTGGAAAGATTATTTGACATCATTTCCTTGTTATTAGTATTCACAATTGTTGCAACAGTCATGGTCATTCCGCCTGAAATGCAACAAAGTGTCTATGTAGTAGAAGGTGTCGCAATTGTTATGCTCATGGTACTTTGGCTTATGTTATTAGAACACAAAAAAAGTAATCGTGTTGCTAACCTTCTGAGTCGATTTCCTGTTATAGGCGTTAAATTGAAAAGCTGGTTTATTTCAGCTACGACAGGATTTTCTACACTACATAACATCCGTGCTATTTTAGCCACTTTGCTTATTTCATGGGTTATATGGGCAACTGAACTTTTCGTGATTCAATCTTATCTTTTAGCATTTGGATTAGAATTGCCATGGTATACACCTTTATTTATTATTGTTGTCACCAGTTTAGGTATGATGATTCCTTCATCACCCGGCTATATAGGCGTTATACATTTTCTGTATGTTTTTTCCTTATCTTTCTTTGGTGTCGATAAAAACATAGCCTTAGCATTTGCTATTGTTATTCATGGCATTTCATTTGCAGTCATTATCTTAGTTGGGCTTATTTCTATATGGTTTGAAAATTTATCCTTCTCCCGTATTACTGCTTTAACTCCAACAGATAAGTAAATTGCCATTTCGTTCAAGTAAATATTTTATGATAAAAGTTAATAACACTCTCTTATTCTGTATTTTATTGACAATATTAGGTATTCTACTTTGGGGACTTGATAAAGGCTTTGATATAACTGACGAAGCCTTTCAGCTAATAGCATATAAATACCCTAATGAATATACATTTCAACCTACTTCTTTTCAAATGATAGGTGGAAAACTATTCGCATGGATGAATCCTGGTATTATCACCTATCGCTTTCTACGATTAATATTTACAGTGCTTTCATCTTTAGTATTCTGTTGGGGATTGTGGAAATGGTTGAAAGCAAGTCATTTTATAAAAGAGAATTCTCCAATCAATTTCACAACGCTTGCCATTTTCCTCACATTAGGTAATTTAGTCAGTTACGCTCTTGCTCACCAAAACCCATCTTATAATCACATTAATAATCATTTGATGTTAACTGCATCGGGAATAGTTTTGTTTGTTCTTTCACTGGAACCGCATAAATTTTTAGCCAATAGAAAATATCATTTCCTTTTAGCCAGTGCGGGAGCTATTGTTGCGTTACAATTTTTCGTCAAATTTTCATCCAGCCTTGTTCTTATGACAGGCTTTCTATTTTTGATTTTACTCCATTTTCGCTCATTATGGGGAATACTTTACTTAGTGGGCGGTGTCCTTTTTGGGCTTTTTTTATATTTTTTGCTATTTAATGATTTTCACGCATGGTCATCAGGTTATATGGATTCTCTTAAGGCAGTAAGTACAGGAACATACAAACCTACTGCGCTTTTGAGTAGATATTTTGACCATGCTAGAAACGTTTTCACTCACCTCATGCAGTTCTTTTTACCTTTGTTTTTGGGTACTTTTTTGTTGGTTCGATTGTTTATTGGTTACCAATCCAGTAAACAAGCAAAAGAACTTTATTTGCTCATAGCAACAACACTATTCCTTTATTTATTTCTGCTCTATAACGCATACACACTTGAGCTTTATAAAGGAGGAAGTCATTTTACACCTTACTGGGAAAAAAGTGCTCATATTTATATGGTTGTGCTTTTAACCCAAATTTGTGCATTAGCCGCTATTTTTTGGGATAAAATTCATTGGCCCTTTTCGATAACAAAGGAATTCATCAATAAAATCATTGTATTACTCTTTTTAGTTGCAATTCCTACAATAGGTGCTGTTGGAACGCTTAATATAAAATCTGCGGCTTTAATGCCTCATATTGAACCCTGGTTTGCGCTCATACTTATTTTTCTTCTCTATATTTATAGAACTGTTAAAAGCTCCCTGATTTTCAGCCTTTCAATAATTACTATCGCTGTTTTTGTCTTATCTCAAGTGACTATCGGTTTTGTTTATGGTAATTACCGGTTGGCAGACGACAGGATAAATCAAACTGAAAGTGTTGATACTTTTAAAGCCCTTGGAACGCTTAAAGCCCTTAGTCATATAAAATTAGATATCAAAACGAAACAGTTTTTTGACGAATTGGCAGAAATTATTGACACCAAAACCGATTTTAAACCTGGCGATCCCATTGTTGCACCTTATGATTTACCCGGCGTTGTCTATGCATTAGGTGGTATTTCCCCAGGCATACCTTGGATTATTGGAGAAGCTAAAACCTCCCAAGGACGAAATTGTGAAGCACTTTCCAGAACTAAGCTACCAAATTTAGATAGGACGTTGCTACTTATGCAGTGGCAAGTTTACGAAGAATTTTATAAGTGCATGTTTCAACAATTTAATAAATGGGGTATTCTTTCATTTCAGAAAGTTGGGGAAATACACAACCCTTATACCAATCAAATGGTACAAATTTTTACTCCCAATAAAGCTCCGAAATAAGTAAGTCAATGAAAAACACGGAATGCTGTTGATAAATAATATAATTCGTAAAGTCAGTTCTATTGGGAACTTGTAATCTACTTTACTCTCACTGATGTTCGCTACTTTTAATTTGAAGAGGAAAAAGTAATATGCCTGCAAAAGATATTTATCATGATTTGGTAAAAACAGCATTAATAGTCGAGGATGGACTATTACTGCCGATCCTTTGCATTTATCTTATGGTGGACGGAATGTTTATGTTGATTTAGGAGCAGAACAACCAATCGGTGCTGAAAAAGAAGGTAACAAAATTGCGGTTGAGGTAAAAAGTTTTGTTGGTGAATCTGATGTACATGAATTAGGTCAAAGTATTGATCAATATAATATGTATAGAGATATTTTGTCTGAAATTGAAAGTGAGAGAGACTTATATCTTGCTGTTCCATCTTTTACGTTTGATGGAATATTAAGCGAACCCCTTGGACAATTGCTAATTCGTAAAGAGCAATTGAAGCTAATTATCTTTGAAGAAACAAAGGAAATAATTAGAAAATGGATAGGCTAAGTCAATATCGAAAGATTTTGAAGAATTTATTGACTCAATATGTTGATAAGCCTTCACATGGCGATATTGAGCCTGAAATTATAATTGATGCTGAAGAAAAACATTTTGAGTTAATGCATGTGGGTTGGGATGGCACAAGGCGGGTTCACGGCTCGGTTTTACATATTGATATTATTGATGAGAAAATCTGGATTCAGCATGATGGTACCTCTTATGGTATTGCAAAAAACTTAGTTGAAGCAGGCATACCACGTGACAGTATTGTTCTAGGCTTTAAACCAGCGCATGTCAGGCAATATACGGGATATGGTATTGGGACCCAATCCATCATCCATCAGGATGACAATTTTTTGTGCTAACCACTGGCTCCAATTAAATGGTACGTGTTTTTGCTCCAAATAAAACTCCAAAATAAGCAAGTCATAAACCTTTTCTAAAAATCCGGTTTCTTCAAGAAGTCGGATTTTTTTGTTTCAAAAGATAAAAAACGTTCTAATGACGTTTCATGTCATGTTGGCAAGTTTGCTATTATACATTATGAGATCAAAATTATGGGTGAAGTAAGAGCAATAACGCGATTGCGTAATATTGTTGACGTAGGGCTTGCAGAACGTATATTAAAGCCGAACAGATACCAGTTTAGTGAGTGTGACTTATGCAAATGAGCGTAAGGAGGAATTATCAACTGGGTTAGATTGGCAAGAAAAGATACGTTTTGAACTTCTATCAACTACAAACTGAAGAATAGAAATGGATATTCAAAACCTCATAGATAATTTAACACCAGAAAGTTTAGAGGAAATTAACGAGGCATTTGCTAAGAAACAAAAGAATATTCCAACTTACTCTTATTCTCAAATAACGTTCAAAGATTTAAAAAAACTGTTTGATATTAAGAATAACATGACATTTGATATATTCGACAAATGGTTTAATAATAATATTGAACTTAAATCTGATGATATTCAATTTCTACTTGATTTAATTAAAAATCATGAAATCTTAATAGACAGTTATAAAGAAGAAGATTTAAAAGTAAAGTTTATCACGCCTATATTGAACCGAATTCAATTTTTAGATCTGAACATACCATTTAGAGACTTTTATGAAGAACAATTAACCTATAAAACAGATCATTTTATTTTAACGGGTGTAACTGACTTTTTAATTGCAAAAGGCTTAGAATTTCCTGATGAACCCTATTTTTTTATTCAAGAATTTAAAAAATCCATCAAAAACGATGATCCACGCCCCCAATTACTCGCAGAACTTATTTCAGCTATTGAATTAAATCAGTTTAGCCTAATGAAGGGAGCTTACATTGTGGGTGCTATTTGGCATTTTGTCATCTTAGAAAAAATAGAGACTAATAAATACCAATATTCCATTAGCAAATTATTCAACGCGACAAATATAGAAGACTTAAAATCTATTTATCAAAATTTGCTATTTGTAAAAAATGAAATTATTGAAATAACCGCCTGATATAACTAGAAATTATAGTTTTGAAAATCCTACTAAAAGCAGGCATTCTTCTAAAGTAATTGACAATTGTTTCGTTCATTATTTTCGCTATTTCCCGAAACTAAAACCAAGTTTGGGTTTCGGGAAAGAAACTTCTTTCCATGAACGAAACAACTGTCAACTACTTTTGTAGAAATAGGGTGTCCGTAAAAAAAGTAAATAAAAGGAATGATGATATGACTGATAGTTATGAGTTTGAAAATAACGCGATTGATGGAGAAGATGAGGTGGGATCATTAAATCATAGTACAGTACAAAGCAATTTATGTGGTTTACTTAAGTTCAAATGTGATAAAAAACTTGCCGTCATGAGCGAGTTAAGCTTAGATATTAGCCAGTACGATTTGAGCGAGTATCGACTTGGAACTCAGGATGAAATAAAACCAGATGTTTGTGCTTACCAAAATGTGCCAAAAATACCAGACAAAGAGGATGATTTGATAAAAGTTTCGCAAATGCCTGATCTAGCAATTGAAGTGCTTTCACCAAGACAAGCAGTTAGTTACCTAATTAGGAAAATCAACGCTTATCTTGAGTTAGGTGTTAAATCGTGTTGGTTAGTTATTCCCGCAAATAAATATATTGCAGTTTACTCACAGCCTAATCAATATAAAAGTTTTGATTTAAATAGTACTGAGGTTATTGATGAAGTCATAGCAATTCGTTTACCCATTGCAAGTGTATTTACAATTTAAAATAAATATGTCTCACGATTCTTATTTTAGCCTTTATTAAACATTTTTTATAGCGTTTCCCGATTGAGTAAAATACATTTCTAGTTATTTCGGGAATGGAGCGAAGCGGATTTCCCGAAACATTGTACTTTACACAAACAGGAAACACTATATGACACCATCAACATCATATCCCTTCGCTTCTAATGTCAAAATATTTGGAAATCATACAAAAAATCATCAATGGTCACAAAATAATTTCCCGTTTTCAGTTTCACCGGTGGAACGGGAAATTATTTCGTACTCGTTCCTTAAAGAAAATCATTAATATTGCTGGATGAGGTTGAAAAAATGAACTTTTATAATTTTATTGCTTTGCTTACCAAGGAAGATTTAGAGGAAATAACAAAAGAATTTAACAAGTTAAAAAATGAAATACCCATTTATACCTTTAGTCAAATTGAACATAAGGATTTAAGAAAGTTATTTGATATCGAAAGAGTATTTGATAATAAAATTTTTAATGCTTGGTTCAATTCTGACATTATTTTAAAGGACGAAGAAGTTTTGTTTTTAAAGGCACTTTTATCTCAAGAAATTGATTTAATTAGAATTTATAATGAAGAAGATTTAAAAGTACACTTTATATCACCTATTTTGAATAGAATCAATTTCAAATCTATTAAAAATAAAACACGAGATTTTTATGAGGAAACACTCATTTATGAAACAGATAATTTTATTCTAAAAGGTATTACAGATTTTGTAGTTGCAAAAGGTTTAGAATATCCTGAAAAACCTTATTTTTTTATTCAAGAATTTAAGAAAGGACTTCAATACTCAAACCCTGAACCACAATTGTTAGCAGAACTTATCAGTGCAATTGAATTAAATAATTTTAAGCAAATGAAAGGTGCTTTTATTGTCGGTGAAAATTGGAATTTTGTTATTTTAGACAAGTTGGCTCAAGATAAGTATCAATACTTTATAAGTCGTACATTTAATGCGACTAATATTAATGACTTAGAAGGCATTTATAAAAATTTACTCTTTGTGAAACAAGAATTATTTAAAGAAAAAATCAAATAAACTAAAAATAGTTTCTTACAAAACTCTTTAAACGTTGTTTTGGGAATAAATGATGTTTCCTCTTAAAACGCTATAATTATTACTAATGACTCATGGATGCTAAAACACTTTATCAGAAGAGCGAAAACTACCTAAGAGAATTATTAAAAGAACGTTTGCCCACAGGAAGTCAAATTTTTCTATTCGGTTCAAGAGCTAAAGGTGAAACAAGCTCTACAGCTGATATTGATATTGGTATTTTACCTAAAAAACCGCTAGACAACACAATACTTTGGGAACTACAAGAAACGATAGAAGATTCTTTTGTACCTTATCATGTGGATTTAGTGGATTTTTCTAAAATTTCTGAAACCTTTAAACAACACGCACTTAAAAAAACAATCCCATGGAATTAAAACTCAAAGTTTTTAAAGAGGTATTAGACAGTTTCAGCTATTTAGTGAATGTTAATTATGATTCACTACAGAGTATATTAGACCCTCGTTTGATTGATGGCTTAGAAAATGGTTTGATACAAAAGTTTGAAATTGTCACTGAACAGAGTTGGAAATTAACAAAAGTATTTCTCCTAAAACAAGAGGGAATAGATGCTAAAACACCAAAACAAACCGTAAAAGAGTGTTACAACGCAGGTTATCTCAGCGAAGATGATTATTTGTTATGGATACAGGCAGTGAATGACAGAAATACACTCAGGCATCGATATAATGAAGAAGCTTATCAGCAAGCTTTAGGGAGAATGTCAGACTATGCGAATCTCTTCGAGAGATTAATAAAAGTATTAGAGGATAAGCTGTCTAAGTAAAAATAAAATGCTTACTTTCCTTGAGTTCCTCTCCCTTTAACAAAGGTGGGGTAGGGATTTTTGGGTAAGTTATTTTTGTTTGGACACTTAAACAATAGGATTGCAAACCTTTCAAATAGGCAGATTGGGAAATTGGATCGTTAATAAAGGTGATAAATGAAATGTCTTCCAAAGAAATACCAACTTATACTTTTGGATCAATAAGTTTTAAAGATTTAGAACATCTTGTCAGTATTAGAAGAAATATTTCTACTGAGGTATTCTGTGACTGGTTTGAAGCTGAAAGTCAAATTAGTCACGATGACAACGTTTTTTTTGAGGATTTAATTAGAGATAATTATTTTTTAATAGAGAGTTATAATGAAGAAGAATTAAAAGTGAAGTTCATTTCTCCTATTTTGAATCGGGTAAAATTTACAAACGTAGAACATGAAATAAGAGACTTCTATGAAGAAAAAATAACTTATAAAACAGATAAATTTATCTTGACAGGTACAACAGATTTCTTGGTCTCAAAAGGCTTAGAATACTCAAAAAAACCTTATTTTTTTATACAAGAATTTAAAAAAACCATTAAAAATGATGATCCAAGGCCTCAATTGCTCGCCGAATTAATCTCAGCTATTGAGCTTAATGGTTTTAAAGTAATAAAGGGTGCTTTTATTATTGGTGAAAACTGGAACTTTGTAATTTTAGAGAAACAAGAAAATAATAAATATCAATACTTTGTTAGTCATACCTTAAATGCTACTCATATAAATGATTTACGGCAGATTTATAAAAATTTGCTTTTTGTGAAGCATGAAATTATTAATTCTATTTTGTCAGATTTAAAATAACTCATTAGATTTACTATAGCCTGTGTCATATGAGTTTGCACTTTTTTATCTGTTAGTCATAATCTTCAAATTGGTTCTCTTGTTCAAGTAATTCTACATTTTCATCCTCTATTTCATCGTACTGAAAATATCGGTCATCATAACGAATTACTTTTTTAAATATTTCCTTCAAAGTGAAATGAGTAACTTGTTTGAATCCATCTTCAAGATGAATTCTTAGTTTTTCCATCGTATAATCACACTTTTTTGCACAGTAGTTCTTAACGCCCCCCTGCATATTTCAATAGGCTGTAGTTCAGGATGATATTGTGGGGTTCGTATAATCGTATGGCCTTCATTTTCAGCAATAACATCTAATATATATTTTGGCTATTGATATGGCGTTTCCCGATTGCGTCAGGTACAAGTCCCCTTCTTAGTTAAGGAGGGGATTTAGGGGAGGTTGTACTTTATCCAATCGGGAAACGCTATAAACCAGACAAGCTGCTATCATTAAGCGTGATAAACGTTTTGGATCTGAAATGTGACTCTTGTGGATATGGAAACCTTGGCTTTTTTGGTCTTTGAAAAAAGTTTCAATGTGAAACCGTTTGCTATACCAAAAGCAAGCATACTAATTCCCTAAAAAAAATCTGATTATAACGAATTTTGGGGACACCTACCTTTTTACCCCCCTAACCCCCCGTACACAGGGGGAAGTCCCAAAATAGAAAAAGCAAAGTGTCGAATGATGTTTGGTTCCACCCGTGTACGGGGGGGTTAGGGGGTGTCCCCAAAATCTGTTACAATCAGAAAAAAATGTCTGATAGTAAAATTGGGATAAATTTTGCGGATTTTGATTAAGAGTTAAACCATGAAAACTATAATTTTTTTAATTTCAATTACTTTTTTATTAGCAAGCCATATCATTTTTGCAGCTTGTCCATCATCTAACATTGCTTATGTAGATATTAGTGCTACTGGTATTAATGATGGAACTGATTGGACAAATGCCTTTACTGATTTACAGTCTGCTATATCTACTGGCTATCTGACTACTTGTACTTCGGTGACAGAAATCCATGTTGCCCAAGGTACTTATGTGCCAGGTACACTACGCACAGACACTTTTCAATTGGTTGATAATTTAGCAATTTATGGCGGTTATCCTACTGGTGGTGGTGTACGCGATTCTGATCCGGCGACTAATAATACCATACTCAGTGGTGATATTGGTACAATTGGTACTCATGGTGATAACAGCTATCATATTGTAACCACAAGTTTTACCAACAATACTGCAATACTGGATGGATTCATTATTGAATTTGGTAGAGCAATTAAAAGAGGTAGGGGAGTGTGTAATAAAAATTATGAGGGTCGTTGTGGGGCTGGAATCTTAAATGTGAAAGGTAAACCAATTTTAGCAAATCTAATTTTAAGAAAAAATAGAGCTTTACAGGCTGGTGGTGGTATGGTGAATTTGAAAAGTGGAACTAACCCAACTTTAGACAATGTCAGTTTTATTAGAAATATTGCTTCTGTATATGGTGGTGGAATTTTCAACCAGACTGGGAATTTAACTATTTCTAATGCTGTTTTCCAAGGTAATAAAGCTAATGGAAAAGGCGGTGGTGTTCATATTAATGGTGGCACTCATACTTTAACTAATGTTATTTTTAGTGGCAATAAAGCTGTTGATGGCGGTGGATTATGGAATCAAAATGCAACTTTATCTACTTTAACCAATGTCACTTTTAGTGGTAATGAGTTTAGAGGTATTACTAATAAATCAAGTTCGTTGATTCTTTCCAATGTAATTTTATGGGACAACGTAACTCAGGAGATTGATAATAATAGCATAGTTAAGGTTAATAATAGTATTATCAAAGGTTCTAGTGGTAGTTCGTGGTGGACTAGTAAAGGCATTACTGACAATGGAAGTAATTTAGATTCCGACCCATTATTCGTTACTCCAGTTACTGGCAAAATTCCTAATACCCGTGGAGATTTACATTTAAGTTCAGGTAGTCCAGCGATAGATGTAGGTACAAATACCAATTGTTTAAGTGCTGATTTAGAGGGTGTAGTTCGTCCTCAAAATGGGACTTGCGATATTGGAGCTTATGAATTCACGTTAAGTCCCACAGTACAATTACCAGAAGATATCGTATTGGGTGATGGTATAAAACAACCAGCAGACATTAATAATCCCACAATGGAAGATTTCGGGCTTGATTCTGAAAGAATTGCTGAATTAGATGGAAAACAAATAAAAAAGCTAGAGCCTGCTGTTTTTAATACGTTTGATGCTGAAGCCGTTGAACAAATTCCAATAGAAGCTTTTAGTGCAATGGATGTGGAACAAATGGCACAATTCACGCCTGAAGCTTTGGATGGCTTGAGCGTTGAACAATTTAAACGGTTGCCTTTAGAAGCTTTGGGCGGTTTAACTTCTGAAAATATGGGTGGATTGCCAACAAATATACTGAGTCAGCTTACGCCTGAACATTTAGCTGCCTTAAACCCTGTTTATTTTAAACAGCAACCTACTCAAAACATCTCCAAGATATTCAATAATTTAGATATAGCAAAAGTTAAAAATACTGATGTCATGGGATTGTTGCCCGCCAATTGGACAATTAATTCAAAAACAGGTGCATTAACAGCACCAGTAGGTGCTAAATTGGCACTCAGAAATTTTAAACACCCTATAGATTTACCTGAACAAGTGGCTTTACCAAAAATGCCTGATCTTGATACCGGCTTTGGAATAGGAGGTGAAGGTTTTAATGTGCAAGAAGGCATGAACCATTCCCTTGCCACAGAAAATTTAACCGATTTTATTCTATCACAAGATGACAAAGGTATATTGAATATCGTGGGTATGGGAAACTCAGCTCGTAAAAAATACACCTTCATTCCTGATATGGATAATATCATTCAAGTTAAAGAAATTCCTGTTGGGCTATCAGTAACAGAAGGTGGTTTTTACGTAATAACCACACCTGAACAACAGCAATATCGGATCATTCCTACCCCTCAATATCCAATCGCTTTATCAAAAATATTGGGAGATGGGCAAGTAAGTATAGGCAAACAAGGTGATGTTTTGCTTAGCTATGAAAGTTCCTCAGTGCGTCGCCAAGAACTTATTCACCAAGTTGTTATTTTTGATCCTTTCATTGAGCCGATACCAGAGGAATTTTGTGAAGAAATTGCCCTGGAAGAATTTGTCTGTGATTTTGAAACCGCGCTTTTAGAAATGCAACCTGGCATTCATCTTCCCAATAATACTCGTACAAAAAAAAGCCCACAAACCGGAAAAGTCGTCTATGAAAACGGTTCTTCTCAAATCATAAAACCTACTTTGTTATCTCCCGATATTTTTATTAAGGAAGGTTTAAAATTTGAAGGGGTTGAATCAATTGTTTTTAATGCCAATGGCACTTTTAAAGTAATACATCAAGGCAATCCTTATCTTATCGTGCCTAATTTTAAAGTTGAAGCACAGGAAGTTGTTGAAAGTGAAAAAACTTCTAGCATCATTGCCAACGAAAACGGCACATTAAGATACACTGTACCGTTAGAATCCAAAAATGTGAAAACTCGCAGAGAGCAAGAAAAAATTCATCAAGTGTTGATATTCGATCCGTTTATAGAACCTATTCCTAAGGACTTTTGTCAAGAAATATTTCCTGGTGAATATGAGTGTGATTTTGAGGAGCTTTTCTTGGAATTGGAATAAAGAGTACAACGAGTTTTAAATCCAACAACAAAATACAATATGAAAGCTTTTCTCGTTCAAATGTTCCAGCATTGGAACGCATACCATGACGCTCCAGCGTCATTTTTTTTAACACCAAATAATCAGGTTCAATCATGAAATCACTTACTTTTTTTTATTTCTGTAGCTTATTAATTTGTGCAACGCTCCATGCAGAAGTCAACTTTGACGGAACATTAGGCCCCCGTATCGCTTTGGAAGGGCCGGATTATGCCATTGGTGCAGAATTGGGCCAACAAGTCGGTGGTAATTTATTTCATAGCTTTGATGAATTCAATCTCAATATGAATGAAAGTGCCACATTTTCAGGCCCCGATAGTATTAATAATATTATGAGCCGAGTGACTGGCGGCAATCCTTCTCATATTGATGGCGCACTTCGTAGCACCATTCCTAACGCAGATTTTTATTTCATTAATCCCGCAGGTTTAATGTTTGGGCCAAATGCCACCCTTGATGTACCTGGGGCTTTTCATGCCAGTACTGCTGATACACTTCATTTACAGGATGGTGGTCAATTTAATGCGCGTAATCCATCAGAGAGTTCGTTGACTATCGCGCCTGTATCGGCATTTGGTTTTCTGACAGAGTCGAAAGCACCCTTATCTATCAATGGAACTAATGCCAAAGTATCTACAGGAAATGATTTTTCTCTTGTAGCAGGCGATATACAAATTAACCAAGCCAAATTAACAGCCAATGCAGGGCGTTTTAATTTAGCCAGTATTGCACAAGCAGGGAATGTCACACTTCAACCTGACAATATCACATTACCAAGCAAATTAGGTAATATCACAATCCATGATTCTCGGATAATTACTAGTTTTACAAGAGGTGGATTAACAGGAGGCGATATTTACATTCGCGCTGATAAATTTGAACTCAATAATAGCCGATTGGAATCTAATACGCTCATAGGAAAAGGAAAGAAAATAGATATACAAGCCAAAGAGGTCGCCATTAGTCACGGAGGGCAATTAACCACAACAACCTGGGGATCAGGCAAAGGTGGTCATATAAAAATTCAAGCGGCTCATACAATCAATTTGTCCGGTGTCGGCAATCAGGGACAAGGAAGTACAATAGTCGCAAACGTTGGAAATCCTCAAATAAGTGCGACAAAGACTGCGAAAGGAAACGGGGGTTCAATTGACATTGATACCGATAAATTACAACTCTCTGATGGTGCGTTGATAGGTACAACAACTTATGGTTATGGAAATGGTGGAAACCTCAATATAAAAGTAACGGACAAGATAAATTTCTCCGGTGAGGATCATAGAGGAATTACCAGTGGTATTTTATCAGCAACAACGGGAGCGGGTAACGCAGGCACTGTTGAAATAGAAGCAAAACAATTGCACCTTGCAGCTGGTGCCAAAATAAGCACAGAAAGCATTGGCACAGGGCAAGGGGGTAATATCAAAATTCAAGCGGGCGACTTAGTTCGTTTATCAGGGATAAGCAAAGCTGGGCAAGGGAGTTTTATTGTTGCTAACGCTTCTGGCACAATTGAAAATGCGGGTGATGGTGGTATGATTGAATTAAACGCAAAACATCTACAATTGGCAGAGGGTGCCCAGATAGGAACGGCTACTTTTGGGGCTGGACAAGGGGGCAAAATTAATCTCAATGTAACTAGCGATGTCTTTTTTGAAGGAATTGATAAGATAGGTTTTCATAGTGGCATTTTTACAATGTCACAAAGTAAGACTAATAGTGCAGGAAATGCAGGTTCTATCATATTAAAAGCAGGTAATTTATACTTAGCTAACGCTGCTAAAATTAATGCCGGTACAGCCGGATTTGGCAAAGGAGGAAATGTTAATATTGATGCACAAAACGTCAATATGATAAATGAAGGCACTATCAGCGCATTTAGTGATGGTCAAGGAAATGCTGGGCAAATGGTGTTGACAATAGGAAATCAATTAAAAATGAAAAATAGTACAATAGAAGCTTCCGCGAAAAGTGCTGATGGGGGCAACATAGCGATTAACAGCCCTAGTTATTTCTATCTTATTGACAGCCAAATAACAGCCAGTGTTAATGAAGAATTTGGCAGTGGTGGCAATCTTTTTCTCAATCCGAGGTTTATGGTACTTGATGGAAGTCAAATCTTTGCCAAAGCCAAAAAAGGTCTGGGTGGCAATATTGATATTACCACAAAGGGAATTTATAACTTTACGGGTGAACCTCTAAGTACAATCATAAATGCTTCCTCCGAATTTGGTGTTGACGGCGTTGTTACCATTTCCACCCCCGATGAAGAAGCTGATGAAGGTTTATTTATTTTACCTTCTACTTTTTTTGATGCCAGTGATTTGTTTTATCTCCCTTGTAAAAAGATAAGTAGTTTTGAAAAAGAAAATCAATTTTTTGTTAAAAATTTTGCAGGGAGTTCGCCATCTCCCTACGATTGGAAATCGATACCCTTACTCCCCTTTCGCTCAGAAAAATGAACTCATAGGGCTAATTCATTAATCAATCAATAACATCAATCCGTATCTGTGAGTACAACTTCTTTTTTGTGCAGACAGAGTAAGTATAAACGACACAACCGTTTAAATTAATCAGCAATTATTAATTAAATTTCAATCATAGTTAAAATAAACATGGCATTTAATCAGTTTAACCGATTGATTTTATATGGAAACAAATAATTGTTTAAGAAAATTAAGAATTTTCCCTATAGCAATAATCCATTTTATGACTAATAATTTAAGGTGTGGCATTATTTTTGATTAATGCTCTAACACCACACACCGGTGTTTTTTCTTGTGAATCGTGATGCTAAAATGTCGAAGTACGCTATTCCCATAGGAGCATCAATGCCATTAACTTAAGCTTTGGAATCCAAACCTTTAGGTTTGGAAGTCTTTGATTTTAATCTGAATCAGGCAAACCTGAAGGTTTGGACTCCAACAAATTTTCCTTAACTCAATGGCATTGACGCAGGCGCATAGGGACGAAAAAATCCATTTTGATAAAGGCTTAAACATGAAAACCATAAAATATTTAATATTAATCACTTTATTATTAACAATTTCTGTAACAACTCTTTATGCAGCGACAAACTGTTCCTTTCCTGCCCAAACAGACATTCCCGAAACGGAATGCGATGCACTAATTGCAATTTACAACAATACTGCTGGAGCAAGCTGGACGGATAGCCCGGGCAATGGTTGGAATCAGAATGATTCGCCTTGTAGTTGGTCAGGCGTTGTTTGTAGCGGTGGAGGTAGCGGTAATGTGATTGAAGTTAGTAAGCTGTCAAACAATTTAACTGGTGTCCTGCCTGATCTAAGTGCCTTAACAAATTTAGAACACCTTGGTTTCTATGACAATAATTTAACCGGAGATATTCCAAATTTAAGCGGTTTAAACAGCTTGCGGAATCTTTATTTTGAAAATAATAACTTAACTGGCACAATTCCAGCGCAATTAGGTAACCTCCTTAATTTGGAAATGTTAGAGCTAGATAATAACCAATTAACGGGTACTATCCCACCACAGTTAGGTAATTTAACTAAATTGATAGAACTTGAGTTAAATAATAATAATTTAACAGGTGGTATTCCTGATCTAAGTTTATTAACTGACTTACAGGTGCTTAGACTCAGGGACAATCAATTGACTGGTCCTATACTAGAAGTAAGTACTTTAACTAGTTTGACGGAACTATC
>JAUCGK010000323.1 GCA_030378085.1 Candidatus Parabeggiatoa sp. HSG14 | reverse complement strand
TGGTTCCACCCGTGTACGGGGGGTTAGGGGGGCATACGCATCAAGCTAACTTTATTAACTGATTGATTTTAATAGTTTTATTATAGAGACAGGATTCAAATAAATTCTTAAAAATCAATGAATTACCGTTTTTAGCTTGATGCGTATGGGTTAGGGGGTATTCCCAAAATCTGTTACAATCAGAAAAAATCAAAGTTAAGGTTTATTGTGACATAAGCCACAACCAACTTGTTGTCCTTTTTCCAAAGTAATTGTTTTCTTTTTGTCGTTTTCTTCTATCTCAAATGTACGAGTTGCTGCTATTTTAGATAAAGGTGTGCCTTCCAAATTTTTGCCATGACAAGCTTTACAACTACTCACACCACGCTTATAAAATTCTTTATGCTCTTCTACCCAACGTGAATCATTAACGTTGTGCATACCATGTGGCCCTTCCATTGTCATTGGTAAACTGTCGGGGGCATGACAAGTATCACACTCAATAACGGTGCCAATATGACTCTGTAATTGGAGTGCAGTGAGGTTATCGTTAGCATTTGTGTCCACAATGGGCCATATTGCATGAGGACTACCATGGCAACCTTCACAAGCTATCTCGCCATGTCCTTTACTATTACGGAATAAAGTGTTGTCCTCTTCAGCAAAACGCTTGTTTTCAGCGAGTATTGGAGAAGCAGAATCATCACCTGTTTTGTAAGCTTGTATTAAGCGAATACTGTCTGTATGAAATTCCAGTCCTTCTCCCGTGAGTTGATTGACAGCATCACCCGTATGACAAGATTGGCAACGTGGCATATCCATCCAAGCACGACGTGCTTTACCATCATTAGTACCATCAACACTCCCTCCTTTTTGTAACGGGAATTTTCCGCCCACAGCTAACAATCCACCATGACATGTTGTACATTTTAAGCCAACTGTTTTCATTGCGCCTCGTTGACATTGGGTCACTTTACCAGGATGACATTGATAACAGTTTTCTTCTACTTTAGCATCTGTAGAAATAACTGGATTTCCTTCAGCATCCAGTTTTTCACCATGTGCTTTATGCATTACTTGGGAAGAAGTAGGCAATAACTTTTGCATTCCCTGTGGACCTTCACCTGTTAAATCTAATGCTGCTGAATAATGGCAACTGGCACACAAAACAGGAGTACTTTTTAGCAAGGAAGTGTTGTGTTTATTATCATGCAATACCAACACATTTTTTTGAGCTTGCACTTCTAATTTCATTGCATCGTCTTTTTGGGCTTGCACATCTGGATCATTATTTGTTGTCCAAGTAATGTCGGGATTATTAGCTGCTATTTTTCCAGTTGCATGACAAGTATCGCAATTAACTTCCGTACTCACGGGTACAACAACATCAGCAGCACCTAATAATTCTC
The DNA here is from genome assembly GCA_030378085.1 of Candidatus Parabeggiatoa sp. HSG14. Classification (GTDB taxonomy): domain Bacteria; phylum Pseudomonadota; class Gammaproteobacteria; order Beggiatoales; family Beggiatoaceae; genus Parabeggiatoa. Next base: position 3,738 of record JAUCGK010000323.1, on the reverse strand, counting down.
CGCTTGTTTTGTCATGGGCACTAATTCGTAATAACGGATAAGCATTCACTTGTCCTGCATCATCTATTGGGGTAATAGGAATACCATCTGCACTAAACCATTTTTGTTGAGTTTTGTAATGTAGCGAACCAAAATTTTTGGGATCATCGGCTGGCATATATAAGCCTGTTAAACCTTCTCCTGGTTGTAAATCCATATTGAACAAATCTTTAGAATATTGCCAAAAATCTGTTTTGGTGACACTACTAGAGTTAATCGAACCTTTACGATCAGGTATAGCTGAATAACGTAATTCGACTTGACTATCATCAAGCAATTTGGGTTTACCATTATTATCTTGTTGCACGACTTGTGCATTAACAACATTAAAGGGAGGTAAGATAGCAAAAATGGAAAAATTTTTATTCATGCAGTGCATACCCAAATCGTTAAAAGCCAGTACACGCGCTTTTTTCGATAAACCGGTGCTGAAATTAATAAAATTGAGTCCATCAATGCCACCAATCCAATCACCTACATTGGGTGAACCGTCATCATTAAGTAACTTAGCATTAGGCTTTGTGACGACTTGGTAAAGTGGATAATTGCCAGATGGCAATTGTCCAGCTTCTACTGAAAATAAGGGAACTTCACCTTGAAAAGTTTCATTTGCCCTAAAAGGGCTTGGAGTTTCTGTCCAGCCAGATGTTTGACTCAAAAATAACAGTTTACCATTTGCTACCGCTGCAACATACAAATCGCCCGTTTCAGGCGTATCAAATTTAACGGTTGCAATGATTTTTTCGTTATTTTCATACAGCACGGGGTTAGGCGTATATAATTCGCTACTCCAAGCTGATAAGCTGATTGTTAGCAAGGTAATTGCTAAAATGATATTTTTCATAATTAATAGTTTCCTGAAAAATATAAGGAGAAAAGAAGGGAGAAAAGAAAATAAGGTGTAATCTCAAATTGAGAATTTTGGAGTCCAAGGATTCAGTATCTAATAAAATCCTAAACTAAACCTGACAGGTTTTAAAAACCTGTCTGGTTTGACAACTCCAAGTTTTGGAAATTATAAAATCCTCATTCCCAATACTTATTTTTCTGATTATAACAAATTTTGGGGACACCCGACCCCCCCAACCCCCCGTACACAGGGGGAAATCCCAAAATAGAAAAATTAAAGCAAAGTGTCGAATGATGTTTGGTTCCACCCGTGTACGGGGGGTTAGGGGGTGTCCCCAAAATCTGTTACAATCAGTTATTTTTTAGTAAATATCATGCGTCGTGTTATAGACGTTGAATTTACCTGTTGGTGTAATTAAGCGAGGGTCCCTAATAACTGTAATAGACTTTTCAATTTCTGCTAAATCAAAGCTTGACGAATTATCAAATTGCGCTTCTACGACTTTATCATCCACAATCACAATTGCAGATTCCTGTTCCTTGTTATTCCAGACAGAGAACCAAACTTCATTCCCTACTTTGTTATATTCCGGATGTACAACACGCATATTCCCTTCAGTCAATCCTGACCATTCAGCAATAGGCAGTATTTGATAATTTGCATCTAAATTATCGATATCAAAGACAGCAACACTTTGTCTTGCTTCAGTTTCTGGATTTAATGCGGTATCCACATAAAGATTTTTGGAAGTCGGATGCGATTTAACAAACAAAGAACCCGTCGCTTTACTGATGAGGATATCTGCTATTTTCCAGGCTTTATCAGGATGATTTTCTGGATCTGTGCCAATAAGTACCACTTTGTCATCGCCTAAATGACCCGTTGCCCATACTGGCCCATGTTCTGGATGGATAAAATTAGTACCACGTCCAGGATGAGGTCTTGTGCCTACTTCTGTTATCGCTTCTAGTTTACCTTCTTTGGCATCTATCACGACAATTTTATTGGCATTATTGGCAGCCGTTAAGAAATAACGTCGTGTGGAATCCCAACCGCCATCATGCAAAAAAGGTGCTGTGGCAATTGTTGTAACCTTGAAATTTACCAAGTCTTCATAGTTAACGAGTAATATTTTACCCGTTTCTTTGACATTGACGATAAATTCAGGGTGTTCGTGGGATGCAACAATGGTGGCAACACGCGGTTCTGGATGGTATGTTTGAGGCTCTTGTACTGTAATACCTCTTGTTGAAACGATTTTAAGCGGTTCTAAGGTATCGCCATCCATAATGACATATTGAGGTGGCCAATAATCACCAACAATGGCGTATTTGTCTTCCCAACCTTTGTATTTAGAGGTTTCTACAGAACGGGCTTCGATGCCTACTTTAATCTCAGCCACCGTTTGCGGTGTTTCCATCCATAAGTCAACGAGATTGGTTTTAGCATCTCGTCCTATGGTATACAGATAACGCCCTGAAGCTGACATACGGGTAATATGTACCGCATAACCACTTTCGATGGTGGTAATAATCTCTTTGGTGTCACCATCAATCAATGCAATTTGACTAATGTCACGCAAATGAACCGAAAAGATGTTGTCAATGTTATAATTGTTCATCTTTTTGGTAGGCCGATCTTCTGGTTTCACAATGACTTTCCAACTTGCCTTCATGTCTTCCATACCAAATTCTGGCGGCACAGGAGGCTCTTGTTGTATATAACGCGCCATCAATTCGATATCTTCATCAGCTAATTCACCACCAAAGTTTTGCATCCCAGCAGGCGTACCATTAGTGATAATTGTTTTCAGGTACTCAATATCGAGTCGTAAAGTGATATCGGGAGTAATTGCCTTACCAGTTGCTCCTTTACGCAATACGCCATGACAGCCTGCACAACGCTCAAAGTAAATCTGCTGTCCCCGTTCAAACTCAGCTGTTGTCATCGATGGGGCTTTGAGCTTTTTCAGCGTTGTCTTTGCTTCTGCTAACTCAGAATGAGCATTTTTCAATAATATCTCGTTAGACAAATCTCCCGTCAAAGAGGAATCGACATAAAGGGCATAAATCAAATGCTCGCCCTCTGGAAAATCGTCAGTAGCTATTTGCAATTGCTCTCCGGCTTCTTTAGGAGAAAGTCCTTTTACTAAAGGCTGCATTTGAACACCAAAAGAAGGATTAGCAACACTACCACTTGCATAACGCCATTCACCCGTAGGCAATTGTATAGCAACCCATAAATCCACCTTTTCATCTTTAGTAAGAGCTGGTGTATTCAATGTGAGAGCTAAAGCATCACCACCGATATGTTCCGCTTTTACTTTTCCAAAACCCAAATTGGCGGAAATACAAAGTGCCGGCAACGAAAAACCGACAGTGAGGGCTAATATTCGCCACAAAAAATGAGAATAATACTTCATAAAAAACTCCTTATGAGTAGTTGTGAAGGTTAATTAAGGAATGTGTACGAAATAAATTTGACAACATCAACCCCCCCCTTTAATCCCCCTCCTTAAATCTAATCTTTACCCACAAGTACCTCGTCTTTTGGAGTCCAAACCTTCAGGTTTGGCAGTTCGCGATGGACTCCAAAAACACAAACCTGAAGGTTTGGACTCCAAAAACACCTGGGTACTTGTGGGTAAAGATTAGTCCTTAAATAAGAATGGGTTGGGGGAGGTTGATCTCATCCCTTATAACATTTCTTAAATGATTCAAAAAAAAATGATAAAAATTCGATTTTTAATCATTTAAAACAATTACAGTTTAAAGTATTTTTATTTCGAGTTCAAATAAAAATTTGGGAATTGTCTGATTATAACGAATTTTGGGGACACCCCCCTAACC
>JAUCGK010000322.1 GCA_030378085.1 Candidatus Parabeggiatoa sp. HSG14 | reverse complement strand
GTGATTTGCCAGATAATGAATATATTAATATTCCTTTTTCGACACCACAAACGTGTATAAAAGGACAGCCAGTAGATATCCAAATTTATTCGGAAAATGCCGATGAAAATAACGTGGTTACTCTGTGGTGTACTAAAATGCCCTTTCCTTTTGTCAATACGCTTGATTTAAAACCGCTTGACTTAAAGCCTCCCTTGATTGAAAAAAAAGAACAAGCGGGAGATATTCGTGTCAGTATTGTGATTCCAGTATTTAATAAAGCGTTATACACTTACAATTGTTTGTTGACGCTGTTAGCGTGCGATCAAGAAATCAGCAAAGAAGTCATTATCATTAATAATGCCTCCACTGATGAAACTGCTACTTTGTTGGATCAACTGCATGGTGCATTTCAGATAATTAATAATGAAAAAAATCAAGGGTTTGTATTGGCTTGCCGGCAGGGAGCAGAAATAGCAACTGGGGAATTTATTCTGTTTTTGAATAATGATACCCAAGTTATGCCTGGTTGGTTAGTGAATATGGTCAAAATGATGGATACTCAACTTGATGTGGGTATCACAGGCTCTAAGTTGATTTATCCTGATAGGCATTTACAAGAAGCGGGTGGTATTATTTTTAATGATGCCAGTGGTTGGAATTATGGGCGTTTGCAGGATCCTACAGATACTCGCTTTAATCAAAGTCGAGAAGTCGATTACTGTTCTGGCGCGAGTTTGATGATTAGGAAAACACTATGGGAAGAAGTCGGTGGTTTTGATATGCGTTTTGCCCCGGCTTATTATGAAGACACCGATTTATGTTTTGCTGTGCGTCAAGCCGGTTATAAAGTGTTTTATTGTCATGACTCTGAAGTCATTCACCATGAAGGCATTACCGCGGGTACCGATGTTCAAAGTGGTTATAAAGCCTACCAAGTCATCAATCATAAAAAGTTTCAAGCCAAATGGTGGGACGTATTATCAACGCATCCATCGCCACCACCGCAAACTTCGCCAGATGCTGCCGCTTTTCGATTTATGGCAAATAAATCCGATTTTCGCATTCCCAATCACAAAATTTTAGCGACACATTTGTTGGGACAAGGTTGGGCGGCTAATTTTTGGAGTTATATCAATCTCCATAAAATAGATGAAGAGCTTGAATCTATTAAGTCAATAGGTTTTAACACTGTTATTATCCTAGTGCCTTGGGTAGGATTTCAAACACAGGTTGCTCCCATTACTTATTATGAAGCCTATTTTACTTTGTTTAAGCAAGTGCTTAATAAAGTGCAATCGCATGATTTACAAGTCATTTTACGGATAGGCTATACTCACGATAATGGTCCTTATAGTGAACCTGATGGATTTTTGCGGCAAATCGTTATGGGTGCAGATGCTGTGACGTTTAAGGCGTGGTGCGATTATTTGGATCGGCTATGGGCAATTGCACAGCATTATCCTAATATACTGGGTGGGTTTATCACTTGGGAAGATTTCTTTTTAATGGATTTGGTACATGTTCCTCCAAAACAACGATTAATGTTTGCCACTCGCACAGGTTATCAAGCGTATTTGCAAAAACATTATAGTTTAGAAGAAATTTCCTCTCGTTATAAACAGTCTTTTTCCGATTACGCGGAAGTACCAATTCCTGCTTTTAAATCCAGTGCGATTCATCTCTTTTGTGAGTTTTGGGACAAATTGCTCATTGAAACCATTTTTAAAGAATCCAAAAAGCATTTTCCTGCCTTAACGATGGAAGTGAGACTTGATGGTGATCCACAAGAAGAGTCGCTTATCCATCATCACAACACTTTTGATTTAACCTCAGAAACTTATCTTACAACGATTTATTATACTCCTGCCTGGGGTGCGCCCAATGATGGTGGATTAGAATCAGCTTCGAGTCTTCTTAAACGAATGCAATACCTGTTTGAAAAAATTCGCAGTAAAACCAATAATGCGTTTTTCATCGATCAGTTTAATTTTATCGACAATACTCCAGGCTTTGAACACAATACCGGTATTTTACCAGAAGAAATGCCTGACTTTTTATCAGGGGTTGCTGACATCCTGCAACAGCAGACAATTGGATATGGGATGTGGACGTTACACGATGTTCGTGCTAATGCTTTGAAAAATGGTCTTTTTGAAATGGATTATCCCTGTTGGGAAATAGAGGATGGTGAAATAATCGTTGATTCCGTTTCTCAAAAGAAAGCGGTATTAATCAATCAAGATGGTACGCTTTCCCAATTACTCTCTCATTGTGCAGGTGTACCCCTTGTTGAAGGAATGCCTTTTAAACTAGACTTTCAGGCTAAAAAGACAAAAGATGTCGATGAAGCAGTACATCTTCTGGTTTCTGTTGTTTATGAAAACAACATCCTTTATGAAAACACAATATTGGAAGAACAGTGCGAAAATTGGCAAAACATCCATTTAGAAGAAATTCCATTTTACCTTGGGCATGAATTAAGGATAGAAAATCGGGGAGTACCTCTTCTGCTGAGTGACTTTTATCTTTATCAGCAATGCCAAGAAAACGGTATCATTGATGCGGCAGGAAATCCTAAATCGTTTTATAACGACTTGGTTTCACTTAATCAAAAGTTGAATCAGTCAAGAGAAATTTTGCCAAAAAGCTTTTTTCAGCAAAAAGACATCACGCCACAAATGTTTAATGGAATATTTCCTGATTTGTGGATGGGCAAAACCCTTACTGGTATCATTGCTAAACCGACAGAATGCGAAACACTTTTTTTTGTTATTAAAGCTTATGTGCCGGAAACGTGGTATAATTATCAAAACCAACTGACGTTAATACTGGATGACAAGCAGTATCTAATCACTCAACTGATTCATACAGGTTGCACTGATATTCTGATTCCTTTAGGAGATTGCTCATTTAGCAACCAGTTATTCTTCCAACTAGAGGCAAAGAATATCTATTCTCCTAAAAACTATGATGAACTTTCCCAAGATAATCGAGAAGTGAGTATGCAATTGATAGAATTAGGATTTCGTGAATGATTCACTCATCAAAAAATTGCCTACTATCAATTTTTTTGTGATGGGCTGAAGTTCTTCGTTGTGCATAATGTCAAAATTTGTTGTTTCGGGAATGAGCTACGATTTCCCGAAACTTTTGGCATGGTTCAATTCAGGGTAACACTCAAATGTAGGGACGCTGGAGTCCAAACCTTCAGGTTTGGCAGAACTGAGGTGCTTGGTGGAGTCCAAACCTTCAGGTTTGGCAGAACTGATGTGCTTGGTGGAGTCCAAACCTTCAGGTTTGGCAGATTTCCAAACCTAAAAGGTTTGGACTCCAGTAAATTTAATTGTTGGTAAGACTCCTGAATACTTCGCGATAGTGGTTTTGAATACATTGTTGCCACACTTGGTATGCGGGTTTTGAAGCTTTATTTGCAAAGTCTTTTGGCGTTTTCCGTATGGAATGTGCTACTTCCAAAACAATTAAGGCTTCGTCAGTCATACGTGCTGCTTCGATTGCATCACTGGCACAAAAAATTTGACAAGCTTGTATTGTATGTGTCGTTAAATTACCCGCATGGTTACGTGTTTTAGCGGCAAAAGCGGCTCCTTGTGCTAATTGAGGTTTAAATTTCTTGCTTTCTCTTGCCAAATAGTTGAGTGCTGCTTTTTCTACCCCACCCACGTAAGCTGCTGCAAAACCAATACCACTCCATAAATCAGCCTGTCTCTCTGGCGAAAATCCTTTTATAACATAAGCAATAGCTTCAACATCTGCTCCTTTGACAAACCATAAACTGCGTCCCACTCCCTGATCAAAGACACATCGTGCATATCCAAATAAATGGCGAGGAATAATACATTCATTGATAGTTTTTTGCCAATGAAAATAACCTTCATGGAAGCCATAACCATCCACTGCTAACCAACCTAACAAAGGATCAAGATTGGTAAGTCTTTTTTTTATCTTACGATGTAATCGTGCCCAAGCCCATCCAACTCCCAGATAAATCATATAAATATGACGCGCTCCCATTTCTTGGACAAACTGGTTCAAACGGCATTGATGCCAAGGTGATAGAAAATCCAAGATTGTCAGTGCCATTGCAGCACCTCCATAAGCAAAACCTCGTGATTCATTAGGAATGGCATCAAGTTGTTGACTGAGTAAATAAAAATCATTTTCTAATAAGGCAGCGTTATATCCGCAAACAAAAGCTTCTCCAATACCTTCCAATCGAATACGAACTTCTGAAGACACGGCTTGGAAACCGCGTTTGGAAAACTGCATTTTATCTGGGGAAATACCAAAAATAAATTTACGGAAAAGATAGGGGTTTACTTTGTTCCAAACATTTTCTTGGACAAAAAGGGGAACAGTTTCATTATAGGTTTTCATTCGATGATTTCTCCTACCTAATATAATTTTTGATGAATAATGGAGAAAATCATAGGCGGGATTAAAATACAAAGCGAGTACATTTTTGTATCAAAGTAAGAATAAGATGTGTAACATTTTTGTGACATGTTATCAAAAAAAATTGGGTCTAAGATTTTTGAGATATAGAGAAGTGGAGATGGCGAATGGTAGATAAGAAATGACGAATAATACTTTTCAGAATGGGTGTGATTAAAAGTGCATGGGCGGGAGTCCAAAATTTATTTTGGAAACCAAAAATTAGCATTCCATGCACTTTTAACCTTTTAGAATTAAAGCAAATTTTCTGATTATAACGAATTTTGGGGACACCCCCCTAACCCCCCGTACACAGGGGGAAGTCCCAAAATAGAAAAATTAAAGCAAAGTGTCGAATGATGTTTGGTTCCACCCGTTTACGGGGAGTTAGGGGAGTCTGGTGTCCCCAAAATCTGTTACAATCAGCAAATTTTCTTTAGATATTTTTTAAATATAGCATTTGCCGATTGCATCTGATACAAGTCCCCTCCTTAATTTAAGGCTAACCTTTACCCACAAGTACCCAAAAATTATTTAATCGTATAAATAGTAAGGTTATAGAGAGTCGTAACACCCATGAAATCCAAGCACGAGGACAAATTTTTGCCAATTTCATTTTAGAGTGATATCTCCCTATAACAAAAACCTATTGATTTCAATAGGCTTACCTACTTGTGGGTAAAGGTTAGTTAATTTAAGGAAGG
>JAUCGK010000321.1 GCA_030378085.1 Candidatus Parabeggiatoa sp. HSG14 | reverse complement strand
TTTATAATTGAGCAAACTTTTTTTTATTGATAATAACATATTGCTTAAGTTAAAATTTCGTGCGGTGCAAACAAAATGAATGAGACAACCTCAAAACAAGCCTTACTAGACACAGGCGCATCAAAAATGCTCGCCACACAATCGCTATTAGTTGCGGGTATGGGGTGGGGTTTTTATGCTTTCCAAGGAATATTAGCCGCACAAGCCGCATTGTATGGTGGTTGTATGGTTATGTTTAATGTATGGATAACAAATCGTCGATTACATCAGGCGGCTGAAGTTGCAAAAATCGCACCAGGCAAAGAAATCCGAATATTTTATTTTGCAGCAGTGCAACGGTTTGTTTTTACTATAAGTTTTTTTATTATAGGAATGGGGTTGCTTAATTTGCCACCTATACCGATGGTCGTAGCGTTTGCTGTTGCCCATTTAGGTTATTTTTTAAAAAATTAATTTGGGAATTGAAAATTTAGAATTATTTATTTTCCATACTTTTCACTTTTCACTTTTCACTTTTCACTTTTCACTTAAATGGAGTAATTTAAGTATGGCAACAGAATCCAGTGGTGGGCCTACTCCTGTTGAGTATATTCAACACCATTTGACTAATTTATCTTTACCACAACATGATGGAGGTTTTTGGACTTTTCATATAGATATCTTTCTATTTGGCCTTCTTCTGGCCGGATTATTGGCGTGGGCTGCTAAATATGTAGGTGACCGTTTAGAAGAAGATCGTCCTCCCTCTGGCTTACAAAACTTGTTGGAAATGATACTTGAATTTGTGGAACAACAAGTCAAAGATGCTTTTACTGGTTATAATCCATTGATTGGCCCTTTAGCTCTCACAATTTTTGTATGGGTTTTTTTGATGAATGCGATGGATTTGTTGCCAGTTGATTTGTTGCCTTGGATGGCAAGTGGCATAGGTATTCACTATCTAAAAGTAGTACCAACAACCAATTTAGATACAACTTTAGGGCTTGCTGGTAGCATCTTTCTTTTAATGATTTTCTTTAATATTAAAAACAAAGGGCCTATCGGTTTTGTCAAAATGTTTTTATTTCATCCATTTCCGGCAAATAATATTATCGTTAAGATATTATTAATGCCTATCAATACGCTGATGACTACTGTAGAGGAATTAGCTAAACCCATTAGTTTGGGACTACGTTTATTTGGTAATATGTTTGCAGGTGAATTGATTTTTATCTTAATTGCCTTATTACCTTGGTGGATTCAATGGGTGCCAGGCGGTATATGGGCTATTTTCCATATCCTTATCATTACGTTACAAGCCTTTATCTTTATGGTATTGTCAGTTGTTTATCTAAGCATGGCTCATCAATCACTTGATGAAGAACATTAATTAATTGTGAATGGTGAGTTGTGAATTTTAAGCGCGGAAATTGGCAACGTATTGGAGTCCGAAGCTTTAGCCTTGGAATGCTCAAATCTAAAGATTTGAACTCCAACCTATAGCCAAATTTTTGTTTTTTTTTGTTTTTTTTGTTTTTTTTGTTTTTTTTGTTTTTTTATTTTGCATTTATAATTCACGATTTGTGATTCACAGTTTTTTATTTTGTTATCTACATTACTTTTACTTTTCTAAGGAGACTTTTGAATGACCCCTGAGTTGATTACTGAACTTTATGCATCTACTGCCTTAATTGTTGGTATTATCCTCGCCGCCGCTGGATTCGCTTCAGCACTGGGTTGGGCACTTATTTGTTCCAAATATTTAGAAGGCATTGCCAGACAGCCAGAAATGAGACCACTGCTTATGGTACAAATGCTGATCACTGGCGGTTTAATGGAAGCCTTTCCGTTTATCGTGTTAGGTATTTCTATGTGGTTTATTTTTGCCAATCCGTTTATTGGGGCTGCTGAAATGGCTATTAAATCCATTGGTGGTTAAATCCAATTGTCAATAACTCAATATTTATATTGATAATTCATTCAATAAACGGGGGTTGATGTGAGCATCACAGTCACTCTTTTCGGGCAAATCTTAACTTTTATGGTATTGGTTGGATTTGTCTGGCATTTTTTATGGGGTCCGATGACCCGAGTAATGGATGCCCGTACTAAACGTATTGCACAAGGTTTAGCGGCATCTGAACGTGGCAAACATGAATTAGAATTGTCCGAGCAACGAGCAGCAGAACGTTTGCGCGAAGCCAAGCAAGACGCTGCCGATATTATTGCAGCGGCTAGTAAACGAGCCAATGAAATTATTGAGGAATCCAAAGTACAAGCACGTGTTGAAGGACAACGTCAATTAGATGTTGCCGTTGTTGAAATTGAACAAGAAGCCAACCGTGCAAGAGAAGATTTACGCCAAGAAGTCGTGAATTTGGCATTATCTATGGCAGAAAAAATTTTGGATCGTCAGCTCGATGCAACGGCTCATGCTGAATTTCTCGACAAAATGACTCAAAAGCTATAGGCAACTGAAATATATGGCCGAAGAATTTGCAACTTTAGCACGTCCTTATGCTGAAGCGGTGTTTGATTTAGCCGTTGAAGCTAATAACTTTGACGAATGGTCAGACAATCTAAATTTCTTAACGGCTGTTATTGAAGATCCGACAATAGCTGAGGTTATTACCAATCCAAGCATAGATAAAGAACTTTTAACTCGTATTCTGCTTGATATTTGCAAAGAACATATCAACGATCAAGCAGGAATTAACTTGTTAAAAGTAATGATAGAAAATAACAGGTTATTGGCAATACCACAGTTAGTGTTTCAATATGAGCAATTGAAAGCGGAACATCAGGGAATTATCAAAGTAGATATAACTTCTCCCTATCCAGTGGAACCTTCTCAACAGCAAGAAATTGAAACTGTCTTACAAAAACGCCTAGGTAAAGCGGTTGATATTAATGTCACCGAAGACAAATCCTTATTAGGCGGTTGGTTAATTCGTGCAGGCGATCAGGTGATTGATGTCTCTATTAAAGGATATCTTCACCAATTAGCTACTGAATTACACCGTTAAAGCGAGAGAATATAAATGCAGCTTAATCCCTCTGAAATTAGCGAATTAATTAAAAAGAGAATCCAAACTTATGATTTACCGACAGAAGCCCGTAGTGAAGGTTCTGTCGTCAGTGTTACCGATGGTATTGTTCGCATTCACGGTTTAGCAGATGTGGTACAAGGTGAAATGCTTGAATTTCCAGGCAATTCTTTTGGAATGGCATTAAACCTTGAACGCGATTCTGTGGGTGGAGTGGTGTTAGGTCCTTATGAACACATCACAGAAGGTGATATTGTAAGATGTACAGGACGTGTTTTAGAAGTCCCTGTCGGTGATGAATTGTTAGGTCGTGTCATTAATCCTTTAGGTCAACCTATTGATGGTAAAGGCCCTGCGGACACCACCCAAACTTTACCGTTAGAACGTGTTGCCCCCGGTGTTATTAGCCGTCAATCCGTAAGTCAACCCGTACAAACCGGTTTAAAAGCCATTGACTCAATGGTACCGATTGGACGTGGACAACGTGAATTGATTATTGGAGATCGCCAAACGGGTAAAACAGCCGTTGCAATTGATGCCATTATTAATCAAAAAGGCACTGGCATTAAATGTATCTACGTTGCTATTGGCCAAAAAGCCTCTTCAATTGCTAACGTAGTGCATAAGCTAGAAGAATATGACGCGATGAAACATACCATCGTGGTTGCTGCTTCTGCTTCTGATGCAGCTTCCTTGCAATTTATTGCCCCTTATGCGGGTTGCTCGATGGGTGAATTTTTCCGTGATCGCGGTGAAGACGCACTCATTATCTATGATGATTTGACCAAACAAGCTTGGGCTTATCGTCAAGTGTCATTATTATTGCGCCGTCCGCCAGGTCGTGAAGCTTATCCTGGAGACGTGTTTTACTTGCACTCCCGCTTGCTAGAACGCGCCGCTCGCATTAATGCGGATTACGTAGAAAAAATCACGGATGGTAAAGTAAAAGGCAAAACCGGTTCATTAACGGCTTTACCAATTATTGAAACTCAAGCCGGTGACGTATCGGCCTTCGTGCCAACAAACGTTATTTCCATTACTGATGGGCAAATCTTCTTAGAAACGGATTTGTTTAATGCTAATATTCGCCCGGCAATTAATGCAGGGTTATCGGTATCGCGTGTTGGTGGTGCTGCCCAAACCAAGGTGATTAAAAAACTTGGTGGTGGTATCCGTTTAGACTTAGCACAATATCGAGAATTGGCAGCCTTTGCCCAATTTGCTTCAGACTTAGATGAAAACACTCGTAAACAGATTGAACGTGGACAACGGGTGACAGAAATCATGAAGCAAAAGCAGTATTCACCATTGACTGTTGGAGAGATGGCAATTTCTTTATATGCAGCGAATGAAGGCTATTTGGATGACATAGACGTGAAAAAAGTCGTTGATTTTGAACAGGCTTTACACAGTTTTATGCGTTCCAGCCATCAAGCACTGCTTGACAAAATCTCTGAAACCGGTGACTACAGTGAAGAAATAGCTCAAAGCTTCAAAGCGGCTTTGGATGATTTTAAAGCAAATCATTCTTGGTAGTCTTGGTAGTCAAATAGGGTGGGTAACATTAGTTGCTCACCCTAAATTTTATGGTATTTTGATAATGGGTAAAAGCTTAGCTTTTGCCCATTTTACCCTAATGGAGTATAGAATGTTTATTGAGATTTCACCGCATGAAGGTGTTTTACAGCCTTCAATTCCAAATCTAGAACTTTTGAAAGATAATTACCGATTAAATTTGAATCTTGTAAGAAAAGTGTTTTTTGAAAAATGTGATGCTTATGAAAGAATTGAAAAAGGCTTTATATTTATTGATGAAGATAGGACAAAATATGACTCTGAAAGAGGTATTCGGAGGAAATATGACACTAAAAAAATAACCTTAAACACGATTACTTTTGAAATCATAACTTCTGGTGAGCGTTATGATGAAATAATTATTCTGATTATAACGAATTTTGGGGACACCTACCTTTTTACCAACCCCCCGTACACAGGGGGAAGTCCCAAAATAGAAAAAGCAAAGTGTCGAATGATGTTTGGTTCCACCCGTGTACGGGGGGTTAGGGGGGTGTCCCTAGGCTGATAAAAATATAATTTACTTACAAAACAAAATGTTACGGCCAATAAATAGAGCCTTTAATCGTAAATCATTGATTTTCAGCTTATAA
>JAUCGK010000320.1 GCA_030378085.1 Candidatus Parabeggiatoa sp. HSG14 | reverse complement strand
AATGATGTTTGGTTCCACCCGTGTACGGGGGGTTAGGGGGGTATCCCCAAAATCTGTTACAATCAGCAAAATTTCATTTTGCACTACTCTGGTATTCACTTTTGAAGTACAGTGCGTAACATCAGATTATAAGTTAAAACGTTACAACAGCCCTGCCTGGGGTTAAATCTGTTTTTTGGTTGTAATAACTGTTCCTTAATACCCCGAAGGGGTAAAATGTGAATAGCCTTATGTGAAACATAAGGAAAATGTCATAAAATCATATCAACCCCAACAGGGTTGAACATGAATGTCAACTTAACTTATGGTGATTAATATTTCTATTCAACACCAAAGGGGTTGATGGTTTATACACATATTACCTTATGTTTCACATAAGGCTATTCATGTTTAACCCCCTTCGGGGTTGAATACGTTGAGTGGAATAAAAATGGGATGAAAAGTATTTGGCAAAATAAATTTGAAACGAAAGTTTGGAAACCATCTGCGTAACATCAGAACCTAATATGATGAGATTTTGTGAAGCATGAGTAATAATATCACTACTGTTATTGAAAAATGAATTTCTTCATGGATTCTCAGAATGCAAATCTCCCCATAATGCTTGGCATATTGCCAGCATTGTGACAGCGGCTGTCTCAGTGCGAAGTATACGTGCGCCTAAGCGGATGTCTAAATAACCAGTTTTTGTGGCTTGTTGGATTTCGTTTTCGGTTAAACCCCCTTCTGCCCCAATTAAGACTGTTATGGAATTTCCTTTAGTCTCCCTTTGTGAGAGGGGAAAAATGTTATGGGACAAAAATTTTTTTCCATTTGGAGACAACACTATACGAATACCTTGCTGTGGCTTATTTAACCAATTTGTTAAAGGTTGTATATTATGTAAGTGTGGTAAGCGATTTCTACCGGATTGTTCACATGCGCTGATAATAATTTTTTGCCAATGTTGTTCACGTTTACTGATTTTGTTTTTATCAAAAGGTGGACTACGTTCAGCAATAACAGGAACAATATGTTGTACTCCAAGTTCTACGGATTTTTGTAAAGTGTAATTAATGTGTTCGGGGCGAGAAATAGCTTGCACCAAAGTAAGTTGTAAAAAGGATTCTCGCTCAATCTCTTTATATTCAATGATTTGTAGTTGTGCCATTTTTTTAGTGGCTGTTATCAGATGTGCAATATATTCTCCCCCTTCTCCATTAAATAAAGTGATTGATGTTCCGACACGTAATCGTAAAACATTTAAAAGATAATGGGCTGATTCTTTAGGTAGGACGATTTCTTGCCCAACTGATAATGGTATGTCTATATATAAACGTGATAAGCGCATAATATTGAGTACAATGAATGAAGGGTAAATTTTTCTTGTTAATCCAATAAAGCAAAAATTTTCAGACCATGTTGTTTCGGGAATTGTGTGGATTTCCCAAAACTTCAATCTGATATAGTTTTTTAGGTAAATAACTTCACAAAACCTGGCAGGTTTGATCGAGAAATTATTTTTCTGAATATCTATAGTTTGAAAACTTCCACTTTCGTGTACTGCTATAGATGTTCAGAAAAATAAAAGTTATCATACCTGCTAGGTCTTCAAAACCTGGCCGGTATTAAGGCCAAAATATTTATCTGACAAACTATAGGACACTTAAGTAATTGATGTTACGCACTCGACTTCCATAAGCCTTGGGATAAATACCAAGGCTAAAAGCTTCAGTTATTCATTGTACTTATCCTTTTCACAAGAGGTCACTTATGGAAATATTCGGTCCCATTCCGTCAAGACGACTTGGACGCAGTCTTGGCATTAACAACATTCCACCAAAGTCTTGTTCTTATTATTGTACTTATTGTCAAGTAGGTCCTACTGAACAAACGGAAATAGAACGTCGCCATTTTTATGGTGCTGATTATCTCGTTGAACTCGTTAAAAAACGGGTAGCACAACTTCGAGAACAAGGCGAAACGATTGATCATCTTTCTTTTGTGCCAGACGGTGAACCCACATTAGATGCTGATCTTGGTGAAACAATTGATAAATTACGGCCTTTGGGTATCAAGATTGCTATTATTACTAACAGCTCGCTGATTTGGCGTGAAGATGTACGTGAAACACTCAAAAAAGCCGATTGGGTTTCTTTAAAAGTAGATAGTGTTGACGAAAAAATTTGGCATCGTCTTAATATTCCAGAAGGCAACCTAAAACTCGTCACCATTTTAGAAGGCATGATGACTTTTGCCAAAGAATACACAGGTACATTAGTCACAGAAACCATGTTAGTAAAAGATCGTAATGTGAGCAAGGATTCAGCTATAGGGATTGCAGATTTCCTTTGCCGTCTTAATCCAGAGAAAGCTTATTTTTTAATTCCCACTCGTCCTCCTGCTATTTCTTCTATTCATCCCCCTAGTGAGGAAGAACTCAACCTATTTTACCAAATTGTCAGCCAAAAAGTACCTCATACTGAATATCTAACGGGTTACGAAGGCAATGCTTTTGCATCCACAGGCAACGCCGCTGAAGATTTGTTGAGTATCACCGCCGTCCATCCTATGCGTTTAGAGGCGGTGCGCGAATTACTGGCAAAAAATCAGGCGAATTGGCCCCTTGTTGAAAATCTTGTTAAAGAAGGTAAAATTATGGAAACTGAATACGAAGGACAAAAATTTTATATAAGGCGTTTCACCAAAGATAAATAAGTAGAGACATGTGTGTCTCCAAAAAACAAATTATCCAATTATCCCTATCATACCTGACAGGTTTCTAAAACCTGTCAGGTATTTAGGCCAAAATATTTATCTGACAAACTATATCTAGGTTTGTTTTCAATGTATTTTGCTTGCTACATAAATCCTAAAGTCTGATTCTGTATAAACCAAATCGTATATTCCAGAACGTTCAATCGTATCAATAGACCACACTGCATCAAACTTATCCACCAACAATACCTTGACTTTTAAAATATCGCGTATAGTGTGGAGAGCTTGTTCAGTGGGTTGTGCGGAAAACACATTTTGTATAATCCGATATTGTTCAGTACGTTGATCGTGATCATAACGATATGCGAACACTGTGGCATACTCGACATTGGCAAATGCTGTTGCACGATCCGCAAAGAGTGCGTAAGGTAAAGTGGCAGGCCAGGGAGTTAAAGCCGCATACCCATCTGGGTTAGACTGTACTCGTTCAGAAGGCCCTGCATATTCACGTACTTTAGCCCATGCTTCTCTTTGCCGTAAAAATCCTTGGTGTAATGCTAATGTGTTTGCATCTGGCGCACGATAGGTTGGGTCTGGTAATTGCCACAAACGGGCAAAACCAAGAATACCTATTGTTAAACCCACAGTTGTCACCAGTAACACGACTTGCCGTAAACGTACTGCACTTTGTCGCCATTTCACTACTTTTTGCTCGGAACAGGTCGCCAACTCTGTTAAAGCAATGGCACTCCACACCAATAATAGCATGACAGGCACTAATACAACTCGCCAGCCAAAAGAATTATTCCAAAAGGTACTTTGAATAAATTGTACAATAAGTAGAAAGCCAAAAATACCAGCTATACTGAGAAATTGAAAAGCACGTTCTTCAGGAATACGAGAGGAACGTAAGAATACTGAAAAACTCCCTAAAATAAAAACGATTCCCAAGTTTAACGGTAAAAATTGTACCCAGAACAATATGATATGACCTATATATCCCCAATAAGGTTCCTTATTGAACAGTGAGGTTGCCGTGTACAAACCTAATCCAAAAGGCAATGTTGATTCTGTTAAAGAAGGGCCTGATAATTGGGAAGCAAATAATGGAGCAGCAAATAATCCCGCAATCATTATCGCTAATATGGCGGTTTGCAATGTATTCACATAATGGTCATGTGGTAAACGTAGCCAAAATGCCATTATTACTAGAGCTGGTAATAAAAACACCAATCCTATGCCACCCACCCACGTAGAAGCACCAAATCCTGCTGCCGCACTTAAGCCGGCAACCACCGCATAATTAAATTGTAACTCTTTATTGTTCAAGACACGGGTTATTAAGAAAATCAGAACAACAATTGCTAACGCTGAAAATACATGTTGTGGTACCCAAGACATTTGCATCCACAAGAGTTCTAAATTATGTACAGGCGGATATCCTACCCAGTTTGCCCAACGTGGACCTAATACAGAAAGTAATAAATCCGCAGGAGGGCCTGTCAAAGCCAACAATAATAGTACAGTGCCAGCAATAGCTTTTTGTGTAATTCGTATGGCAATCGCACACAAAAAGGCAATAGTTGCAAAACCCGTAAACCAGTTAAACGCTACTTCAGCCTGCCAACCAGTGACACTAGTCAACAATTTGAGTTGCGAAGCTAAAAAATGCCAAGAATAATAATAAATAAGAGGAATTGTTTCGCCATTAGGGGCGTAATAAGGATTTATTGGCAACAAGCCGTCACGAGCAATCGCATCAACAATAGCAACCTTGGCATGATCAAAAATGACATCATTGACAAACAAACCTCCCTGATATAAAGCGGGAAAAATATTGGTCGTTGGTATGATTGACCATGCAGCCGCACCCACTAACAAAAAAAGGCTCTGTTTATTGGAAAGAATGCAAAAATCTTCGGTATTTTTTGTCAAGTTCGCATCTTGACGAAGCCAAACCAATATCACTGCTTGAAAAAGTACCCATGCCACTATAAGCGTTAGAGTAGAGTAACCAAACAACATAGTGAAAGCGAGAGAAAATGGCCCGTAAGTGCATAACCCTAAAGCTGGTATCACCAGTAACACTGATAATGAGTGCAGTTTACGAGTAAGCCCTAATAAACGCAATACCCATAAGCCGGGTAAACTAAAGAATACAGTGGCAACCAGAGCTGCCAATACGCTGTGTAAAAAAAAGTCATTAACGAAATTCATTGTAGTCTTTAAAAAAATGTCGAATATTTAGAAATGTAAGAATGTAAAGTGGATAAAATGCTATCTCTCGTTTTACAGTGAAAGTGTTGGAATGTAGAAGTGAATTCCTTTCTTATAAAAAACGTTATTTTGTAACTACTCAGTCAACCTTGAAATAAATTAATCTCACTCGTTATATTTTAATTCACAATTTTGTGAACAATGAGAATTTTACTAACGCATTACCAAAAACATGGTACTTTATTTCAATTTAACTACATTATATTATGATTGTATCTTAGATTGAAAAAAACTAATCTATACTTGATTTATTAGTA
>JAUCGK010000319.1 GCA_030378085.1 Candidatus Parabeggiatoa sp. HSG14 | reverse complement strand
GATGTTACGCACTGCACTTCCAAAAGTGAATAAAGGAGTGCAAAATTTATTTTGCAAGGAGTTGCACTCTAGTTTGCAAAATGAATTTTGCACTCCAGTTTGGAAGCCATCTGCGTAACATCAGTTAAATCTTATAGATTTTTATATAGAACATAAGATTTTTAGTTTTTCAATGAAATTAAAAAATCTGTTTTCTCACAAACAAGCGAAAAAGGAAAAAATGGAAAACGTTAAAAAAATCAAACAGGATACCAAACAACCCGAACAGGATAAGAATTCTAAAATCACAACAATGGCAAGCCAAGGATGGGATAAAGCACAAGCATCCTCTATAGCCACCTTTAAAGTCTTTTTGGCCGGCCTTTTTGTGGTTTTGTTCATACACACGGTTTATGAATTATTTCGATACGAACTGGTTATTCAACCTTTTGAAATGCCTTCTGAATTGTCGAAGAAAGGTTATACAGGCAAAGTTGTTGCCTATCGACTTCAAGACTACATGGCTGCACTTCGCGAAGAAGTTAAGAGAAGTTCGCAGAGCTTTGCCCAAGCCGTGGCAACTGTTCAGTTAGGTGATTTACAAAAACGGCAAGAAATTGATGTGCCTACCGTGGGACTTTCCCTAAATAGTACCATTTCTCAACTCAGGACGATATTGAGATTAGAACCGGCTCGTATTAGTGGTGATGTTGTGATAAAAGGTAATAAGTTGCACCTTACCCTTCGTATCACTGACAAACCAAACCTTACAGTCTCTGACACAGCAGACAAATTAGAACAACTGATTGAAAGAGCGGCTGAATATGTTCTTAAAATCTTTGAGCCAATGATGTTGGGGCTAAATTATTGTCATAATAATAAAGAAGATGAGTTAGCCGCTCTTATTAAACATATCCAACGTAGTAAACCTTCTAATCAAGAAAAGCTTGTTGCTTTGACATTAGAAGGTTGTCTTCTTGAAAATCAGGAAAATTATGCGGATGCCCTAAAAAAATTAGAACAAGTGCTACATTATGATCGCAAAAATCCTGTGATTTTTATTATACAAGGTGACGTGTTACAAGGTAGTCATAACCCTAACAAAAACTACGAAAAAGCTATTAAAGCCTATAAAACCGCGGCAAACATTAATCCAAACAATGGAGGTATTTATACAAAGTGGGCACAAGCTTTGTTAAAAAGTGGAAAGACGAAAGAAGCTTTTGCTAAATATGAAGAAGCTTCAAAACGTGATCCTGATAATCCTTGGGTTTATACCGATTGGGGCGATAAACTGGCTGACTTTAAAGAATTTGAGACTGCGGATAAAAAATTTGAGCAGGCCATTGTAAAAGACCCGAGTTATGCTTTAGCTTATGCGATGTGGGGTGATGTGTGGCTCAAAAAACGTAAACCTTCTGAACCTGAGAAAGCTATCGAAAATTATAAAAAAGCGGTGGAATTAGATTCAACAATTGCTTGGATTTATGGTAATTGGGGGGTTGCTTTAACTCAGTTAAAAAATGATGAACAAGCTTTAGAAAAATTTGAACAATCGTTAAAGAAAAAACCAACATTTTGGGTTTATAAAGAGTTGCGGAAAGCATTAGAACGCCTTAAAAAACGTAAACTGTTTGCGAAATATGAGAAAGAGGGAGCAAATTATGCCCTTTATTACAACTCATGGGGTAATCTTCTCTTTGACTTAGATGAATATAAGACTGCTATCAGCAAATTTCAGATTGCCTCTAAAATTGAACCGGATAACGGACTTTATCAGATGAAATGGGCAAATGTTCTCCGTGAAATGGGCGAATATGAGAAAGCACTGTCAAAGTATCAAACAGCCATCAATTTACGGTTAAGCCAATCAAGCCTGGCTTGGACTTATAGTTATTGGGGTGATGCGTTAGTTGAGCTAAAACGATATGAAGAAGCGATTACTTACTATAAAAAGACCTTAGAAATAGAACCAACCTGGTTATGGAGTCAAGTAAAGTGGGGATACGCACTCATACAACTGAAAAAGCCTGACAAAGCATTAACCCAATGTCAGATAGTTTTGAAATCAGAACAAGTAAAAAATAGCGTCAAAGCAGCAGCCCATGCTATTTGTGGTTTAGCGTTTATAGGGCTTCATCAACTTCAGAATGCCATTGAACAATGTCAAACTGCTCAGATGCTAAACCCAAAGGTAGATTGGGCAGATCAATGTTTGAAAGAAGGTAAAAATGCTTTAGTTAATTTGGAACAACCTGACACATTTGCACAATATGCACCTTTTGCTGAAAAAAGTGATGATATATTGAAAAGGCGTTTTTTTTATGCGTGGGCTGATGCCTTATCTAAAAGAGGACGATATGAAGAGGCTATTACTCAATATAGAAAAGCTTTGAAGATTAACCCTAAACATGTTTGGAGCCGTATTTTTTTAGGTCACGCACTCATACAGATTGACCAACCAGACGAAGTCCTAACACTCTGTGAAAGCGTTTTAACATCAGAACAAGTAAATGACAAAAAAGCTGCCGCTCATGCGCTTTGCGGATTAGCACAGGTAGGACTTAATCAGTCTGAAATTGCTATTGAACAATGCAAAGCCGCTTTAGAAGTCTTTGAAAAAGAGGATTGGGCTTATTGGTGTTTGGGAGATGCTTATGCCAAGCTTAATAAATTTGATGAGGCTGCGACACAGTATAAAAATGCAGTGGCGTTAAAACCAAAAAAAGCGTTTTACCGTTATAAATGGGGGCAATCCCTTGAAACGTTAAACCGAGTTGATGAAGCAATCGTTCAATATCAAGAAGCCGTCACTCTTGATAAAGTGGGTGAAATTGGCAAACAAGCGCAAACCAATATTGAGGCATTGAAAGAAAAGTTAACGCTTCATGAAAACCAAGCAACTGAAAAATCAAAAAAAATCACCATTGAACCAGTAATTCCTAAAAACCCAATAACCGAAGAATTTGATCTTCCTAAAGAACCAACGAATACCGAGATTATTGTTAATCCTAATTAACTTAGCTACATCCAAAATAAATTTTGAACTCCGGAAGAACACGATTTGTTGGAGTCCAAAATTTATTTTGGAAAAAGCGAACACAAAAATTGACAGCAACAATTTTATGTCAAAAAAGTACGGATGCGACGAGCCGCCTCAACACATTCTTCAAGAGAAGCCACTAAAGCAATACGGATGCGATTTTGCCCTGGATTAGTGCCATGCGCTGTGCGTGATAAAAAACGTCCTGGTAAAACAGTAACATTTTGCTGTTTAAATAATTCTTGAGCAAACACATCATCAGCAATAGGTGTTTTAGGCCATAGGTAAAAACTAGCAGGCGGGCGGGTGACAGACATTATTGGTGTAAGAATTTCCATAACCGCATCGAATTTTTTCCGATACAATTCTCGATTCTGTTGTACATGGCTTTCGTCCCCCCAAGCAGCAATACTTGCAGATTGCACCGCTAAAGGCATAGCACAGCCATGATAAGTGCGGTAACGCAAAAATTGTTCTATAACCTCCGCATCTCCTGCCACAAATCCAGATCGTAAACCTGGAGCATTGGAACGTTTAGAAAGACTATGAAAAACAACACATCTTTTAAAATCCATTTGGCCCAAAGCAGCACAAGCTTGTAATAGTCCTATAGGTGGTTGTGTTTCATCAGCATAAATTTCTGTATAACATTCGTCAGCCGCTATAATAAAATCATATTTTTCAGCACATTCAATTAAGTTTTTTAAAATAGAGATGTTGAGTATCGTGCCACTTGGATTATTTGGTGAACAAATGTACAACAGTTGACAATGTTTCCAAACCTCTTCTTTTACAGCATCAAAATCGGGTTCCCAATTTGTTTCTTCTGAACAATTGATAAACCAAGGTTTTGCACCTGCGAGCAAAGCTGCGCCTTCATAAATTTGATAAAAAGGATTAGGCATTAATACCAAAGGGTTTGAGGCTGTTTGATTGATTACGCTCTGAGCAAAGGCAAACAATGCTTCACGAGTGCCATTAACCGGCAAAATATGTTTGTTGGGATCAAGACAAGAAGTGGGCAATTTAAAACGTTGCACCAACCAATGTGCGATACTTTGACGTAGGGCTTCACCACCTTTAGTGGTTGGGTATTTTTTTAGCCCATGCATTAAAGCGGTATTCATAGAATTCACTATCAAATCTGGTGTTACATGTTGTGGTTCACCAAGTGAAAGACTAATCGCCTTTAAATGTGTGGATAGTACACAGCCTTGTTTAAGTTTAGCTAATTTCTCAAAAGGATAAGATTGCAGTAAATTAATATTTGGATTCATATCGATAATCTCACCACGTTTGCGTTTTAAAGGTAAAGAAAATAGGGAGTGACCTAAATATTTCTTGAAGAAGTTTCCTTGAACAAATTCTAGTGATGTTAATAATGATTTTGCCAACTATTTTTCCCTATACTTTTGTTCCATTCAATGTATTTCAACCCCGAAGGGGGTTAAACATGAATAGCCTTATGTGAAAAGGAAAATGTCACAATGCATACCAACCCCTTTGGGGTTGAATATAAACGTTAACTTACTGAGGATTAAATTTTTATTCAACCCCAAAGGGGTTGGGTTTATACACCTATTTACCTTATGTTTCACATAAGGCTATTCACGTTTTACCTCTTCGGGGTTATTTAAGGAACAATTTCGTGGTGAAAAAATATTGGCCATTTTATGGCAGATTTAACACCCCAGTTCCTTACCGCATTAGACTTGATACGAGACAGGAAAAATCCACCAATATCATCAATTATAGATAAATGCAGATGAAAACGTACTTTTTAAAAAATCATGTGTTATAATAAATCTATTTGGAAATATTATTCACTGAGATCAAATTGCATATCTTCTTCCCAAAATTGATCTTCCTTGGCTCTTACTTTCTTGATAATCCCAAGGCATGTTGATGGCTTAACCATTGTGAAACCTTCTTCCAACTGACACTTTAAATTTGATAACGTAAAATCACAATTTCTGGCAATATGATTTTTTACGATTCCCCTTAATAACTGATGTTACGCACTGTACTTCAAAAGTGAATACCAGAGTAGTGCAAAATGAAATTTTGCTGATTGTAACAGATTTTGAGGATACCCCCCTAACCCCCCGTACACGGGTGGAACCAAACATCATTTGACACTTTGCTTTTTCTATTTTGGGACTTCCCCCTGTGTACGGGGGGTTAGGGGGGTGTCCTCAATTTTGCACTCCAGTT
>JAUCGK010000495.1 GCA_030378085.1 Candidatus Parabeggiatoa sp. HSG14 | reverse complement strand
TTACTAATTACTTGGCTTTTTCCCTCTTTTATTTATTAAAGGGTTTATGAAGGTTCTTCTAAGTTAAGTGCCATTACATTTTGATAACATTATAATTTGACCACTAGATTATATAAAAAACTTTTCTTTAATCGTTATTTACGAAATAGTTTAGAAAATTATAATCTTCAAAGCGGTTTAGATAAGTAAAAATTTCTAAATTCAAAATCAAATTAGGACTTACGCATTACAAAAACTAAAATTTTTGTTTTAACTTAAAAATTGATGAAAATTTTCCTGATTATAACGAATTTTGGGGACACCCCCCGTACACAGAGGGAAGTCCCAAAATAGAAAAATTAAAGCAAAGTGTCGAATGATGTTTGGTTCCACCCGTGTACGGGGGGGTTAGGGGGGTGTCCCCAAAATCTGTTACAATCAGAAATTTTCCAATATAAATTATAAATATTTTCACCTCTTAATGCGTAAATCCTAAAAATTTTAAAGAGAAAATTTTGATAGCAATTTGCTATTTTTTGTTATCTCTTCAACATTATATGCTTTATCGCTTTACTAACATTGGGTCAATCCAAGTCTTATTCAAGCTAACACTCCAGTGCAAATGGGGGCCTGTGACCCGTCCCGTTTTACCAACTGTCCCAATTTTTTGTCCGCTTTTAACTTTTTGCCCTGATGATACGGTAATCGTATTGAGATGAGCATACATAGTAACAACACTTTGACCATGATCAATCAAAACGGTTTTTCCCGTATAAAAATAATGCCCAATATTGACAATTTTTCCGGCAGCAGCTGCCACAACTGACCTTCCTATTGGGGCAGCAATATCCAAACCGGTATGTCGATTACTGCGTTTTCTATTATTGAAATAACGGCGTAACCCAAATTTATTACTAAAACGTCCACGCACAGGTTGCACAAAAGGCAAAGGTGATGTTGATGTTGCCTGCCAAGGGCTTGCTTTCGCGGTTTGAATTTTTTTGCGTTCTCGTGCAATGCGTTTTAAATCTACCTGACGTTTTTTTACCTTAAGATGTCGAGGCGTACCATAACTTTTCCCTTTAACGATAAACGAATAACGTTTTCTAGTTTGTTGATCGATAACGGTATGTCGTCCCTGTTTAGCATCCAGTGGAATGCCCACCAAAGCTACCCATTGTTTTTTTTGGCGCAAAACAACCACCCGATTTTTCTTATACAAAATTTTGGGCGGTGTATTACTTTGGCTATGCAAAGGTATCCATGCAATGCCACCATGTACAGCGTGTGTTTTGTTTAGCGATAAAAGAGAGGGAGGTAACTGTGCAACAGGGGTAGAATAAACAGGAGGCGGTTTAGCGACAACTGTTGGCTGTTTTTTTTGTTTTGCCGGTTTTGCGGGTACAGCCACTGGTGTTGGTTCCGTAGTTGGTTTTACCAGTACTGGACGATCAATAATTGTTGGTTCCATAACAGGTTTTACCAGACTAGGAGCTGGTTTTACCGATGCTGGACGATCAATAATTGTTGGTTTTGTAACTGGTTTTACCGGCGTGGGAGACGGCAGTGGAAGCGTGAGAACTGGCTGAATTTCGTTATCAACATTTATCGCAGGTACCTGACTGGCTTCTGGCACGGGGATTGGTTTAGAAGGTGGTATTGGTGAAATAGTACAAGAAACACAAGCTAATACACCAAAACCACTCAAAAAAAATTTTACAAACTGAATTATCATTTTAGCTAAAAATATAATAAGATTATGTTAAACAAGATACTTTTCTAAAAAAGTCACGGTTTTTTGCAAAGCTTCTTCAGTTGCGTCACTATCATAGCGTGGCCCTTCAGGATTAGCAAAACCATGATCGGCATCATAACTATAATATTCTAGAATTTTATTGGCTTCAGACATCGTTTTTTCAAATGAATATTGCTTTTTAGGCCAAGTACGCTCTGATTCGGCAAAAATTGCTAATACAGGACAATTTAATGTGGTGATATTTTGTTTGTCTAAAATAACTCGACAGTAATACAACACAAGAGCATCAACTATGCTAGGATTTTGCAAAGTAGTATGTTGTGCTTGTAATCCGCCGAAAGACCAACCTAAAACAGCAATTTTACGGTGAGGAATTTGTAGTGTGGTTATGGCAGTATCTAATTTACTATGAGCTACCTCAAGGTCAATACCACGCATGTATTCACCAGCATCTTTTATATCGGCAGGATGATATCCGTCGTATAAGTCTACCACCATTGCACGATAACCTAATTTTGCAAACTGATCAGCCCATTCACGATTGTAATTAAGCATGCCCCACCAATCGTGGATAATCAATACGGCTTTAGTGGCATCCGCTGGGCCTACCAGATAAGTTTGAAATACGTCACCTTCTGGGGTTGTTAGCTCCATTAAGTATTCCATTTCAATCATATAAAAATCCGTTAACAGATAAGAGATAAATGCGAAGAAATTAAAAAAAGTTTGTTAATCTTCCAACATTTCCAAGCGAATGCGGGTCACTTTTCCGGTGATACCGTCTAAATTTTCAATCGCTTGAATAGCTTGGTTCAATCGTTTTTCCATGACTTGATGGGTGAGTATCACAACAGATACATGTTCAGCACCACTACAGGGTTCTTTTTGAATAATGGCTTCAATACTAATACCTTTTTCTGAGAGAATATTTGTGACTTGTGCCAATACACCCAGCTTATCTAATGCAGTTATCCGAAGGTAATAAGCGGTTTCTATTTCTTCTACAGGTAAAATCGGTAAGTCAACTAAAGCCTTCGCTTGAAATGCAAGATGTGGTACTCGATTGCCAGGATCAGTCGTCAAAGTTCGTACTGTCTCTATCATATCTGCAATTATCGCAGATCCCGTTGGTAATGCACCTGCCCCAGCACCATAATAAAGCGATTGCCCTAATGCATCTGCTTGCACTAAAACCGCATTCATAACACCTTCAACGTTAGCTATTAAACGCTTACTTGGAATAAAAGTAGGATGCACTCGTAGTTCAATCCCTTTCTCAGTGCGTTTTGTAATCCCTAAATGCTTGATTTTATAGCCTAATTCCTCTGCATATTGGACATCTTCTGGAGAAATGTTGGTAATCCCTTCTGTATAGACTTTATTAAATTGTAAAGGAATTCCAAAAGCGATAGAGGCTAAGATTGTCAATTTATGAGCCGCATCAATGCCTTCAATATCAAAAGTGGGATCTTTTTCAGCATACCCCAAACGTTGTGCCTCAGCTAATACATCAGTAAATTGAGTCCCTTTATCACGCATTTCAGTTAGAATAAAATTGCTGGTGCCGTTGATAATACCCGTTATCCACTCAATTTTATTGGCTGCTAATCCCTCACGTATCGTTTTAATAATCGGTATGCCTCCACCGACTGCTGCTTCAAAAGCAACAATGACTCCTTTTTCTTGCGCTGCCGCAAAAATTTCATTGCCATGATTAGCGATTAATGCTTTATTAGCGGTTACTACATGCTTACCGTTAGCAATAGCTTGTAATGTGATGTCTCGCGCAATAGTGGTACCACCTATCAATTCGACAACAATTTCAACTTCGGGATCATTAATAACATTTGTTAATTGTTCCGTCAACACTATGTCATCAAGGTTAAAGGGATAAGTTTTATTGACTTCTTTAGCACAAGCATGGGTAACGATAATACCTCGCCCAGCACGACGAGCAATTTCTTCGGCATTACGCTGCAACACATGTACAGTGCCACCTCCAACCGTACCTAATCCAAGGATACCTACTTTGACAGGACTTAACATATATTCTCCTCTTTAGCAATTGATAATTGATAATTAGTAATTTATTTACCAAATCGCCATTATCAATTATCCATTCCCTATTTTTATTGTTCCTTTTTAAACATGTCTCGAATACCCCGTAATGCTTGACGGATACGATGAGGATTTTCAATCAATGCAAACCGTACATGATCATCCCCATAACTACCAAAACCAATACCTGGTGATACAGCAACTTTTGCTTCAGCTAACAATTTTTTGGAAAATTCTAATGATCCCATTGCTTTATATTGTTCAGGTATTGGAACCCATACAAACATGGTTGCTTTTGGTTTTTCTACCGCCCAGCCTAATGCATTTAGACCTTCACACAGTACATCACGACGTTTTTGGTACATATCCCGAATGTCCCGTACACAGTCTTGATTATCTTCTAGTGCAGTAATGGCTGCGACTTGAATGGGGGTAAAAGTACCATAATCAAGGTAAGATTTCATGCGTGTCAAAGCTGCAATAAGAGTGGGATTACCACACATAAAACCCATCCGCCATCCTGGCATATTATAACTCTTAGACAAAGAAAAGGATTCCACCGCAACATCAATGGCACCAGGCACTTGCAAAATTGAGGGTGCTTTATATCCATCAAAGACAATATCTGCATAAGCCAAATCATGTATGATCCAAATTTCATGTTTCTTGGCAATTTCAACTATTTGTTCAAAAAATTCTGGTTCAACACATTGTGTCGTTGGATTACCTGGAAAATTGAGTACCAACATTTTAGGCGGCGGCCAAGAATTATTAATGGTTTTGACTAATTCGTCAAAAAAATCAATACCCGGTACTAAAGGCACATGGCGTATATCGGCTCCTGAAATAACAAAACCATAAGGATGGATAGGATAAGCGGGATTAGGAACTAACACCGAATCCCCAGGTCCCATTGTTGCTAAAGCTAAGTGTGCTAAACCTTCTTTTGAACCGATGGTAACAATGGCTTGTGTTTCAGGGTCTAAAGAGACATCATAACGTCGGGCATACCAATTAGTCATAGCACGACGTAAACGTGCTATACCCTTGGATGCGGAATAACGGTGTGTATCTTTGCGTTGCGCGGCTTCGACCAATTTATCGACAATATGTTTAGGTGTGGGTTGATCGGGATTACCCATACCAAAATCAATAATGTCTTCTCCCCTAGCCCGTGCTTGAGTTTTTAACTCATTAACGATATTGAAAACATAGGGAGGAAGACGTTTGATACGTGAAAATTCTTTTTTCAATGTAAAATGTCCTCAATATAATAATTGATTGGTAAATATATTGCTTTTTTTATTCTCACTCAATTAGAGATAAAAACACATACAGACATTCAAAAAAATATTCAGAAAAATATTTTGAAGTCAAACTGTTAATGTTTTTAAAATCTCGAAAACTTCTAATGACAACAATCAATTGTTTCATCTTTTAAAAA